>JBGUGM010000071.1:0-4378 GCA_045111535.1 Bacteroidaceae bacterium | reverse complement strand
CTGGAGAAGGGTTTGCATGGCAGAGTGTTTGCCTCGTTTGTGGTGGAGAAGGACGGTTCGCTGAGTGACTTCAAAATCGTCAAATCTCTTGACCCCGACCTTGACAAAGAGACATTGCGTCTTCTGAAGAGTATGCCTTACTGGAGTCCTGGCACCATCAACGGGGAACCTGTCCGTGTGAAGTACACCGTGCCGGTGACATACTAACTTTCATCACTAAAACTTGATCAACTATGAACACCAAACACAAATTGCTAACCTTCCTGACGGCATTGGCTTTGCTGATGCCTCTCAGTGCTGTGGGACAGAGTACAAATAAGATTCTCTTGGATGAAGATGTTCTTATGCAGACTTTTATGGGTTTCCCTTATTATCGAAGGGGGCAAAGTTATTATGATATGGTAGAATATGAGCCAGAGATTCCTAAATATTATGGGCACATGACCATGACTAAAGACCATTTCAAGATAACCATCCCTGCTCATCAGTGGAAATTTGAAGACGGAGACGGCCGCTCCTATTGGCATGAACAACAGTTTTCGGTACCTGCAGTAACAATAGAAGGTGAGTGTAAAATAGAGGTAGACAGAGATGGTTGGGTAACTTTCGTTCACGATGGTAATTTTACTTTCACTCCTTCCGTTTTAGTAATTAAAGAAGAAAGGGACAGTGAGGATCCTGATGGAAATAGAACCCATGAAAGCCATGTCTATGAGTTCACCATGATGAAAAACAATCTTCCCAAGGATAGACGGATAACAAGTTTTTGGGCTGTTGGTGGTAAACAAAGACACACTTTAGACATGTATGCGTTTTATACCAGAAAGGTTGTTGATGGAGTAGAAGAAGAAATGGACAAATGGGACAAGGAAAGCGGTTATGGTAGCGCTGTTTTCAAAGGCTATGTTGAGAAGGTCGTAAAGGGAGGAAAATTGCTTGCTGATGACGATAGCATTGACGCTCCTGCCATCCATGAGGAGGACAACGAGGCATCGGAAGAGAGTGGCACGATGAAGTTCCTGATTCCGATTGCTGTGGCAGTGGCAGTTGGTGGTGCTGTGGCAGGTGCAGCCGCAGGTGGTGTGGCAGCCTATCGCAAGAGGTTGAGGAAGAAGAAGGAGCGTGAGAGTCAGAGTCAGGAGGATGAGAACAGCGAGGAGGAGCAGGAAGAGGAGAAGGAGCCAGACGACTTGCGCATGGACTTGTACAAGGACTTTGGCGACACGCTGGTGGTGGGTGACGCTGCTCAGCAGGTGTGTGCCTGCATTGTCAGGATGCCCAAGAACGGCGCCGAGTTCACAGACGAGGGGCTGACCCGACAAATCCAAATCACCAGTGGCGACGACTATCTGGTGGTGGAGGATGGCGAGATTGTGAATGGCTGGAAGACAAGTTATGTCTATGCCCCCGAGATGGACACCCCACCGGAGGAGGGCATCGTGAAATTCACCATCGCCAGTGCCGAAGGCTCCTACACGAACAAGATACACTTCAAGATCCAGCCGGCAGGGATTGTGTTTGACCCCAGACATGATAACGTGACCATCCCTGCCCGATATGACAAGGTGGTGAAGGTGCCTTTCCTGGTGATGGGTATGGAAGTGGAGGAGATACAGGACCTGGATGTCCGCATCACGGACATGAATGGCAACCCCGCCAAGGAGTATGACGTGCAGGTGGAGTATAGCCTGAAGAAGGAGGACAGGCCTTTCCATGCCCTCATCACAGACTTGTTGCGTGACGAGAAGAAGGACATCGGCATTGCGGGTAAGCACATGAACTTCCTATTGAAGGTGGAAGCCCGCAACAAGGAGGGGTTCACCATCAGGGGAGAACTCCCGTTGTTCCGCTTCTACATGGGACTGGCGTTCGAGGTGTCGAGTGATGTGGGCTGTTACCTGGAGAAGTATGACCGCGTGAAGCACCAGAAAACAGCCATCGTGACTGTGGATGACAAGAAGTTTGTGCGTGCGCAGAACTGGTGCAAGGTGCGTTTCTATGACCATCATCTGGAGGAAGGCAACCACAAGATTGACATCACAGAACCAGATCCGAAGGAACTGTCGTTGACGTTGAAAGCCAGCACCGACCCCAGCGCACAGGGGATTATCGATAAGTTGAATCTGCAGGTGGAGGGCATGAAGCGTTATGAAGGCGGCTACTACTATATGCTCCAATGCCAAAGTGCGGCATTGAGTGTGCCCAACCGTTTCGATGCGGATGCCACGCTGACGTGGACACATGGCGGGAAAACCTACGCTGCTGCAGAACGCAGGCTTCACCTGCTGTCACAGCCCCGACGCTGTCTGGGCACTCCTGAGGAAGGTCAACTCGCCAAGGAGCAGGATGAGAAAATGGAGGAGGTGCTTAACCATCTGGATGGTCACCTCCGTATGACAGATCCATCGGGAGAGATGTTCCCCATCGCTCTTGCCATTCAGACGATGAAGAGGGGGTATGATATCGAGTTTGGCTACGATGAGGATACCATCAGGAAGATTGTGCAGTCGCATCAGAAGGTGGCGACTTATCAAATGGAACTGAACAACTATGAGGCGTCACTCCTTGACAAAGATCCCTCTTTCTGGGAGAACACTTACTATCTGAAGAAAGATTTGGATCAGTTGCCATTCTATAAGCGCATAGGCGTGGGGCTCATCACCTTTGGAGCCATAGATTATTTTGCGGCAATGGGTGCCATGCAGGAGAAGGCAATGGAAGTGGGTGAACCAGGCAAGGACGTGTCGTGGTATGAAGTGTTCTATGTGGGTGCGGAGAGTGTGACGATTGACTATCTGTTTGAGCAAGGCATGCGGCTCGGTTTTGGCACGTTGTCACATGTGGGAAAGGCGGGGAAGGCTGTATGGAACAAGGGACTGCTGAAAGCGATGAAGGAGGGCTGTACGTGGGATAACTTTAAGAGCATTGGGAACGAATTTTTGGACGCTGTGAAGGGAGAACTGAACAGCGTGGTCAACTGGAAGAGCGCCTTCCGCTTGTGGGATGGCAATCCATTCAAGGGCATGAAAGCCTCTGAGGGCGCAAAGGAAAGTTTGAAGGAAGCAGACATTCTGCTGAAACAAGGTTTCAAGAACTCTTCGTTGGACAAGCCTCTGGCTCTGGCCCGTAAAGAAGCAAAGCAAAAGGTGAAGGAACTCCAGAAAGTCATAGAAGCGGTGAAGCGTTATAATGACAAGTCGCAGACGAGCGAGATGTATAGGCTGATTCTGGAGGTGCAGTCAGACAAGTTTGCGATGAGTTATCTGAACAGGCTGGGTGATGACTTCATCCCGACACGTGCCTACTTCAATGACGCATTGAGTTCCATGTATAAGTCTGTGGACGGCAATGTGAAGTCATACATTGCACGCAAGTACAAGATATCGCCAGACAAGATTCAGATGCCTACTGCCACATCGAGCAACATGCTTGACCTGCTGATGGGCAAGAAGGTGACCTTTGACCGCGATGTCACCTACTTCTGGGTGAATTCGAAGGGCGACTATGTTTATATGGATGAAGATGCCGTGAATTTGATGTACAAGAGGCTGTTCTATGATGAATACCAGAAGAGGGTTGGTGCAGTACTGCCAGATATCTCCAAGATGAGTCCTGAGGAACTGCTTAAATATGAGAGACTGCGCGACATTGAAGCCTTGAAGTTCGGTAAGGAGGCAGACCAGACGGTGATTCAGGACGTCCTGAAGAACAAAGAGAGTTATGGTGTCGATTTGAATAAGATGGTGTCGAAAGACTTGCACCATCTGCCCCTTGACAATCCAGCCAAGGTGGCTGATGCCATTGCCCACAAGGGTATTGAGCGATTCAAAGAATTCCGTAGCCTGATGGATGCGGCAGGTAAGGCTGCTACAGAGCAGGAAGCAAGACAACTGAGCAGTAAGGCATTGGGTGAGCTGGTGGAAGGCTGCCGTCAGGAGGTGAAGACGTTTGACATCATGCTGTCGAGAAACGCTGCCCGATTCCCCATCAACAAGAAGGACATGATACCTGCCAACCTGCATAAGGCGATTGAAGTGCTCAGGAAATTGACGACAGGTGAAGCCACACTTGACCAGACAGAGATAGCGCTTGACCTGATTGGCTATACCTACGACAGTTTGGCTGCTTCGGTGGGTAAACTGGCTATTGACATTGGATAAAGTCAAAAAGGTAATTTTAGTAAATGGTAATTTTAGTGAATTCGACTTTCGGTCTTACTCCTCCTTGTGAAGAACTTGGGGAAATGTTTGGAAGTTAACGTTTTATTCCTTATCTTTGCAACAATAATAAGATTCTAACCTAAATCAGAAGAAGAGACTATGGTATATTGCGGAAATTGCGGACACCCGAATCCCGATAGCGGTTCCTTTTGCACCGC
>JBGUGM010000070.1:0-8923 GCA_045111535.1 Bacteroidaceae bacterium | reverse complement strand
ATATACAATAAAAAGAGTGAATCGTTCGTTTATATGAATGGTTCACTCCTTTTTTATATATATGAGAAAACAAGCATACACGATGATATTGGGGGCAATGCTGACATTGCTCTTCCCTTCCCTGTTCTGCTCATGCAGCGACGAGGATTCTTTCACGATAGACAAGGGCTCGAAATTGGCGTTCAGCCAGGACACCCTTCAGTTTGACACGCTGTTTACAGGCATCACATCCACAACGGAGGTGGTGCAGGTGTATAACCGAAACAGCAACGGACTGCGCATCACAAACGTGAAATTGGAATCAGGCGGCACGTCTGGCTTCATGATCAACGTGGATGGTCAGAGTGGCACTTCCATCAACGATGTGCAGGTGCTGAAAGAGGATAGCGTCTTCCTTTTTGTGAAGGTTAATATTCCCATAAGTTCTTCGATGGAACCGACAAAAATCACGGATGCTGTGGTCTTCACGCTCGAAAGTGGCGTGCAACAGAAGGTGGCGTTGGAGGCTTCTGGACAGAATATGCAGGAGTTGCGTGCTGAGGTGCTGAAAAGCGACAAGGTGATGACTGCCAACGAATTGCCTTACGTCATCTACGACAGTTTGGTGGTGGCAAAGGATGCCTCTCTCTGCATCAAGGAGGGAACTACTCTCTATTTCCATAATGGTGCCAGCCTGATTGTGCATGGCTCGTTGAAGGTGGAAGGTACACAGGAGAAGCCTGTCATTATTCGTGGTGACCGCTTAGACCATATGTTTGATTACCTGCCCTATGATCGTCTGGAGAATCAATGGGGAGGCATCTACCTCTCTTCCACTTGTCAAGAGTGCACCATCAACTATGCCGACATCCATAGCGGGAATTATGGCATTGTGTCCGATGGAATCGTAGGAAAGGTGAAAATTGAGAATTCCATTATTCATAATGTGGCAGGTTATGGTTTGTATCTGCTGGAGGGTGATGCCTTGGTGGCAAACACACAAATCTCCAACTCCAAGTTTGACTGCGTGAGCATCTATGGAGGTAAGGCTGATTTCTACCATTGCACCCTTGCCCAGTTCTATCCTTGGAAAGCTGATCGTGGCAACGCCCTCTATGTGAGCAATTCCATCGGCGAAGAGCAGCACCCTACCCAATCCATCAATTTCTATAATTGCTTTGTAACGGGTTATGCTGACGACGAGGTGTATGGTAATCCAGGTGACCAACCGCTCAATTTGAACTTCTACAATTGCGTGTTATTGACCAATGTAAGCGACCCAACATACTTCCATGATTGTGTAGCGGAATCAAAAGATAACGAAACCTATAAGGAAAAGAATTTCAAAGTGTTCGATACGCACGCTTACATCTATGATTTAAGGCTTGACTCTGCCAGCGTAGCACGTGGCAAGGCTTCTACTTCTTTTTCCACCCTTTATCCTACGGACAGATTAGGAGTGACACGTGGTGAGAAGCCAGATGCTGGTTGCTACCAGTTCCAAAAGTAATCATTCCCAGACGACATAGTTCCTCGGTGAAATCGAGGAAAATTAAAGTGGATACCCCTGCCAGAACTTGGTCAAGGAGTATCCACGCCTTCTAATTGATAAAGTGAGAAAAAATGTTTCATTCATACGTCGATACGTTGCTCACGCAGCCTGTCGCGATGAATGTATGCCCCGCCTTCTCTCGAATGAGGACATAATCATCTGAAAATTATTTATTTCATTCAATCATTTTAATACGAGAATTTTCTTTTTGATTTCATTCAATTCTTACATATATCTCGTGTCGAGTATTTTCTTTTATCTATTCATTTCTTATTAAAACGGAGCAGGACCAGCATTATTGCCTGGGAAGGCAGAAATATCCAATCCTTCGAAGGCTTCATCACCACCCAGGTTGAGTTTCGAAGGAGTGGGCTTGATAGTGCCGTCATCATCGGGCAACGGAGGCATGTTGTCGTCCAAGTTCAGGAATCGGGCAAACTCGCTGCGGAAGCGGAGTCGCACATCTCCTACTGCACCATTACGATGCTTGGCGATGATGATTTCAGCAATACCCTTCGTGTCATTGCCGTATGAGTCCTTGTAAATCTTGTAATATTCTGGACGATGGATGAAGCACACCATATCGGCATCCTGCTCGATGGCGCCCGATTCACGAAGGTCACTCAACTGAGGACGCTTACTGTCGGGGCTGTTAGGGTCGCTGCTGGTGCGTTGTTCCACCGAGCGATTCAACTGTGAAAGAGCGATGATGGGGATGTTCAGTTCCTTTGCCAATCCCTTCAACGAACGGGAAATGGTGGACACCTCTTCCTGACGAGATCCATAGGACATGCCCGATGCATTCATCAATTGGAGATAGTCGATGATAATCATCTGCACCCCAAAGTCACGCACCAATCGACGTGCTTTTGTACGAAGTTCAAAGACCGACAACGAGGGCGTATCATCGATGTAGAATGGAGCACCAAACAGTTCATTCATTCTTTCGTCGAGTTGCTTCCACTCGTAAGGTGCCAACTGACCGCTCTTAATCTTCTCACCTGATATCTCGCAGACATTCACCAACAGACGGTTGACCAACTGCACGTTCGACATTTCAAGCGAGAACATCGCAACAGGTATCTTTCTGTCAACTGCCATGTTGCGTGCCATCGAAAGCACAAATGCAGTCTTACCCATGGCAGGACGTGCAGCGATGATGATGAGGTCGGAGTTTTGCCAACCTGATGTCATGGCATCCAGACGGTCAAAGCCAGACGGGAGTCCCGACATACCGTCAGTACGGGCAGCAGCCTTTTTCAGCAATTCGTATGCCTCGCTGATGACGGGGTCAATCTGCGTAAAGTCTTTCTTCAGATTCGACTTGGAGAGTTCGAAGAGTTTTCCCTCTGCATCCTGCATCAACTGCTCAATGTCTTGCGTCTCGTCAAAAGCCTGTTTCTGAATCGAACTGGTATAGATAATCAAATCGCGTGCCAGAGCCTTTTGTGCTACTATACGCGCGTGATATTCCAGATGTGCTGCCGAAAGCATGGAACGGGAAAGATCCGCGATGTAAGCAGGACCGCCCGCATTCTCCAAATCTCCGCTCTTCTGCAACTGCTGTACTACCGTTATCAGGTCAACGGGTGAATTGGAAGCCGCCAACGACTGAATTGCCTGGAAAATAACTTGATGCTTGGACTCATAGAAAGAATGAGGCTTCAGAAAGTCTGACACCGTGCCAAAAGCATCTTGCTCAATGAGACACGCACCCAACACAGCCTTCTCAGCATCTATGGCTTGAGGCTGTAATCTGCCTAACTGCGCAAGTTGATCTTGATCGTTGTTGCGGACAGTCTTTCTACGGGATGTGGGTCTTTGTTCTGGCATTTTATTGGTCTTGGGTTGTGCCTTTTACAGCACGTCGATGGGGCTTCCCCACTTTATCGGCTTGCAAATTTAGTAAGAATATTTAATACAAACAAACACTTTTGTACGAAAGTTATCAACACTTTAGGGTCAAAACTGTTGATAACTCTGTTGATAAATCGATTTCATCGGTCAACTTTCTCTTAAAAAGCAAAAAGTAAAAAAAAGTTAAATTTTTTATTCGGGCTTTGGGCTTATGGAGTCACAGGAGTATTTCAGGGTTTTTCGGCATTTTATCATTGTCCTTGAATGCAGAGATGCTATGTAAGAAGCCAGAGTGCCGTTTGGTTGACACCTCTACCCTACACCTATCCCATCGGCTCTATTTTTTTCATTCTTTTTTATTAAATATGTGGTTGGAAATTTCTGCAATCCATTTAAAAGTAGTACCTTTGCGTCGTTTTTAGAGTCAACGGGATGCCCGTTGGTTATTTTGCAAGGTAAGAGAGAAACAAATCATAGTTAAATATTAACAAATTATGGCGAATGTAATTAAAATTACGAAAGGCTTGAACATCAACCTCAAAGGTAAGGCTGCTGCTCAGGTTTCTGCCGCACCTGCATCTCAAGTCTATGGACTTGTTCCTGATGCGTTCTGGGGCATGAAGCCAAAGGTGGTTGTCAAGGAAGGGGATGAAGTGAAGGCTGGCGATGCGTTGTTTGTCAACAAACAGCATCCAGAAGTAAAGTTCGTCTCTCCTGTTGCGGGTACGGTGAAACTCGTGGAGAGAGGCGACCGTCGTAAAGTTTTGAGCGTTCAGGTGGAAGCCGCTGCGCAGCAAGCGTATGTGGACTTCGGAAAGAAGGACGTGAAGTCACTGACTGGTGAGCAGGTGAAAGAGGCTCTCCTCGAAAGCGGTCTTTTCGGTTTCTTCATTCAGCGTCCTTACGCCATCGTTGCTGATCCTAACGATGCGCCTAAGGGCATTTTTGTGTCTGCCATCGCAGATATGCCGCTCGCTGCTGACATCGACGTAGTGATGAAGGGCAATGAAGCAGACTTCCAAACGGGTATCTCTGCACTTGCCAAACTGGCAAAGGTGTACTTGGGTGTGAAGCCCGACAGTTCTCTTGCCGGCACTCAGGATGCTGAAGTCAACGTATTCAAGGGCAAGTGCCCTGCTGGTAACGTGGGCGTTCAGATCAACCACATCAACCCAGTCAACAAGGGTGAAGTGGTTTGGACCATCGGTGCAGAAGAAGTCGTTTTCATCGGCAGACTTTTCAACGAAGGTAAGGTCAACCTCACTCGCACCATCGCTGTGGCAGGTTCTGAAATCAAGGAGCCTCAGTACAAGCAAGTGCTCGTAGGTGCCAAGATTGGCGACATCGTGGCAGGCAACGTGAACACCGACAAGAAGGTGCGTCTCATCGACGGTAACCCACTCACTGGTATGCAGACCAACGAGAATGCATTCCTTCTCGCCCATTCCACAGAAGTAACCGCTATTCCTGAAGGTGACGATGCCAACGAACTCTTCGGTTGGATTGCTCCACGCTTCAAGAACTTCTCCGTTAGCCGTTCTTACTTCTCTTGGCTTCTGCCTAAGAGTAAGGAGTATGTGCTTGACGCACGTGTAAAGGGTGGTCATCGCCACATGATTTTCAGCGGCGAATATGATTCTGTATTCCCAATGGACATCTATCCAGAACAGCTGGTGAAGGCAATTATCGCTGGTGACATCGACCGCATGGAAGCCCTCGGCATCTATGAGGTAGCACCAGAGGACTTTGCTGTGGCAGAGTTTGTGGATAGTTCGAAAGTTGAACTCCAGCGCATTGTTCGGGAAGGTCTCGACATGCTGCGCAAAGAAAACGAATAAGCAATATGGGACTTAAGAAAATGCTTGACAACTTGAAGCCTACCTTCTCAGAAGGAGGTAAGCTCAGCGCTTTCGGCTCTCTCTTTGACGCTGCAGAGACTTTCTTCTTTGTGCCAAACGAGACGGCTAAGGTGCGTGGCGCACAGATTCACGACGCCATCGACTCTAAGCGCTCTATTTTCTTTGTTGTGATTGCCCTGATTCCTGCTATACTCTTCGGTATGTATAACATTGGTTATCAGCACGCTCTTGTGACAGGTGCTTGCACTCCAGACGCTTGTCCTTGTGCTGACCTCTGGGGCAACTTCCTCTATGGTTTGGCTGTGATGCTTCCAAAGATTGTGGTGAGCTACGCAGTGGGTCTCGGCATCGAGATTGCTGTGGCTCAGTGGAAGAAGGAAGAAGTGCACGAGGGTTTCTTCGTGACCGGTATCCTCATTCCACTCATCGTTCCTGTGAACTGCCCACTTTGGATTCTTGCCCTTGCAACAGCATTTGCGGTCATCTTCGCCAAGGAAGTGTTTGGAGGTACGGGTATGAACATCTTCAACCCAGCCCTCGTCACTCGTGCCTTCCTTTTCTTCGCCTATCCATCCATGATGTCGGGCGATAAGGTGTGGGTGAACGGCAACTACATCGATTGTATCAACGGTACTCCTGCTGTGGATGCAGTTTCTGCTGCCACTCCACTCGGTCAGTTGGCTGCAGGTGAGGCTGTGACTTACACTCCTATGCAGACGATTATCGGTACAATCCCCGGTTCCATCGGTGAAACTTCCGTCATCGCCATCCTGATTGGTGCAGTCATCCTCATCTGGGCGAACATCGCCAGTTGGAAGATCATGCTCTCCACTTTTGTGGGTGGTGCTTTGATGGCATACTTCCTTCGTTACGACGGTGCTCAGAACTTCGAGTGGTGGGAACAGCTCACCGTCGGTGGTTTCTGCTTCGGTGCTGTGTTCATGGCAACCGACCCTGTTACCAGCCCTCGTACAGAAGGCGGTAAGTGGATTTTCGGTTTCCTCATTGGTGCTATGGCCATCATCATCCGTGTGCTCAACCCTGGTTATCCAGAAGGCATGATGCTTGCCATCCTGCTGATGAACGTGTTTGCACCTCTGTTCGACTACTTCTTCGTACAGGCTAATATCAATAAGCGCGCTAAGCGTGCCAAAAAGTAAAGGAGGACACAAGATATGGCAAAAATGAATACAAATGGTAATGCATATACTATTATTTATGCATCCGTCATGGTCATCATCGTGGCATTCCTCCTTGCTTTCGTTGCTTCGGCTCTGAAACCAACACAGGATGCCAATGTGGCTCTTGATACCAAGAAGCAGATTCTTTCCGCTCTGAACATCCGCGACCTCGACAACGCTGCTGCTGAGGCAAAGTACAACGAGGTCATTACCAGCGGTGAACTCGACAGCCCTACCCTCACAGCCAATGTGGATGGTGAGGAGAAACTCATCGTTGCCGTCAAGGGTGCAGGTCTTTGGGGCCCGCTTTGGGGATGGATTTCCATCAACAAGGACGGTGAAACCGTGTATGGCACCTTCTTCAACCACGAATCCGAGACAGCAGGTCTGGGTGCCCGCATCAAGGAGCAGTGGTTCCAGGACTTGTTCAAAGGCAAGAAAATTTATCAGGACGGCAAGGTTGCCCTCGGTGTTTACAAGCAGGGCAAGGCTCCAGCCACACTTCCTACAGAGAACTATGTAGATGCTGTGACAGGTGCCACACTCACGTCCAATGGTGTTAACGACATGATTCAGAAGTGCCTGAGCGACAATCAGAGCGCGATTGAAGCATTCAAAAATTAAAGGAGGACAAGAATATGAGTTTATTTTCAAAAGAGAATGGCGCAGTCTTCATGGGTCCGCTCAACTTGAACAACCCTATCGCAGTTCAAGTCCTCGGCATTTGCTCGGCGCTCGCTGTCACTTCACAGCTGAAGCCAGCCATCGTGATGGGACTCTCTGTGACCGTCATCACAGCATTCGCAAACGTGATTATTTCTTTGATTCGCAAGACTATTCCTAACCGCATCCGCATCATCGTGCAGTTGGTGGTGGTTGCCGCACTCGTTACGATTGTGAGTAACATCCTCAAGGCATACGTGTATGATGTGAGTGTGCAACTCTCTGTGTATGTCGGACTGATCATTACCAACTGTATCCTCATGGGACGTCTCGAGGCATTCGCCATGCAGAACGGTCCTTGGGAGAGTTTCCTCGATGGAATCGGCAATGGTCTCGGTTATGCCATCGTGCTCGTCATCGTTGGTTTCGTTCGTGAAATCTTCGGTTTCGGCACCATCTTCGGCTTCCAGATTATCCCCGACAGCGCATACGTTGAGAATGGTGGTCTTTACATTAACAACGGTATGATGACCATGCCTGCTATGGCGCTCATCATCGTTGCTTGTGTCATCTGGGCACACCGTGCCTACAATAAGGATTTAGAAGCATAAGTTTACATACCTAAATAAAAAGAAAAGATTATGGAACATTTCATTAGTTTGTTCGTTCGCTCCATCTTTGTGGACAACATGATTTTCGCTTTCTTCTTGGGTATGTGCTCTTATCTTGCAGTATCCAAGACAGTAAAGACTTCGTTCGGACTGGGTGTGGCAGTCACATTCGTGCTCCTCATCACCGTTCCCGTTGACTATTTGCTCCAAACGAAGGTGCTCGCCAGCGGTGCTTTGGCAGAAGGTGTTGACCTCACGTTCCTCGCATTCATCCTCTTCATCGCTGTCATCGCTGGTATGGTGCAGCTCGTCGAGATGATTGTGGAACGCTTCTCCCCTTCTCTCTACGCCGCACTCGGTATCTTCCTTCCGCTGATTGCAGTGAACTGCGCCATCATGGGTGCATCACTCTTCATGCAGCAGCGCATCCTGCTTGACCCAGAGACAAGCACTCAAGCTATCTCAGGTGTAGGTGATTGCATTGCATACGCGCTCGGTTCTGGTATCGGTTGGACTCTCGCCATCGTAGGTCTCGCCGCTATCCGTGAGAAGATGGCTTACTCTGATGTGCCAAAGCCTCTTCAGGGTCTCGGCATCACCTTCATCACCGTGGGTCTGATGGCAATGGCGTTCATGTGTTTCTCTGGTCTCAAACTCTAAAGAAGAAAGGACATAGCAATTATGAATATTACATTTATATTATACAGCATCGCTGTTTTCCTGATCATCGTACTCGTACTGGTGATCATCCTCCTCGTTGCTAAGAAGTACCTTTCTCCCAGCGGTAATGTGACCATTACCATCAACGGAAAGGATAAGTTGGAAGTGGAGCAAGGTTCCAGCCTGCTCTCCACCCTTGCTGCTCACGACGTCTATCTCCCCTCTGCCTGTGGCGGTAAGGGCTCTTGCGGACAGTGCAAGTGTCAGGTAGTTGCTGGTGGTGGCGAAATCCTCGACTCAGAGAAGGGACACTTCACACGCAAGCAAATCAAGGCAGGCTATCGTCTCGGATGCCAGTGCAAAGTCAAGGGCAACCTCGACATCAAGGTAGATGACTCTGTGATGGGCGTAAAGGAATGGGAGTGCACCGTGATTGGCAACAAGAACGTGGCAACCTTCATCAAGGAGTACAAGGTGGCTCTGCCTCCAGGCGAGCACATGGACTTCGAGCCAGGTTCTTATGCACAAATCAAAGTGCCTGCATTCTTCATCGACTACGAC
>JBGUGM010000069.1:0-16023 GCA_045111535.1 Bacteroidaceae bacterium | reverse complement strand
TGTTATTTTAAGATATGCATTAAATTTGTAGCAAAGTAATAAAAGGATGAAGAAATCAACCATCATAGTTCTCGCAGTAGTCATGGGCATTTCGTTTGCCAGTCTGCTGATTATGCAGATGCGGTACATCGAGGAGGTGACCTCCTTGCGCTATGAGTACTTCGAGGAGTCGGTAAACCGTAGTCTCTATGAGACTGCACACCAATTGGAGTTATCAGAGACCAAGCGGTATTTGGAAGAGGGTTCAGATGCTGTGAATGGCATCGCCATGGCATACGACTCCATTTATGCCAACACAGACTCATCTGTGGTGCAGCACACGCATCAAGTGATCGCCAAGGACGGCAGCGTGTTCACATCCCGTGAAACCACTGTCAGCACGAACCTGTCAGACAAGTACTTCACCAAGAAGACTTCCAACAACAACGAGCGCCTGCGTTCGCTGAAGGAAATCATGGACATGCGTTATTCTACAGAGAAGAAACTCGTGGAGGAAGTCATCTACACAATCCTTTACACAGCCAGTGACCGTCCGTTGAATGAGCGTATCGACTTCATCGAATTGGATCAGATTCTGAAGACACAACTGAACAACAACGGCATCAACATCCCCTATCACTTTGTGGTCAGCACCAGTAACGGACGCAAAGTCTATCAGTGTCCAGACTATGATGAAAAGGGCAACGACAGGGTGTTCACAGAAACCCTGTTTAAGAATGACCCCATGCAGTGTGGTGGTGTGCTGAAAGTGCATTTCCCCGATTTGAGCAAGTACATCTGGCGCTCCATGTGGTTCATGATTCCTTCGCTCATCTTCACACTCATCTTGCTCATCACGTTCATTGTCACGCTGATACTGGTGTTCCGCCAGAAGAAACTGACGGAGTTGAAGAACGACTTCATCAACAACATGACACATGAGTTCAAGACCCCTATCTCCTCCATCTCCTTGGCGGCACAGATGTTGGGTGACGACTCAGTGACCAAGACACCAGCCTTGCTGCAACGCCTCACCTCCACCATTATCGACGAAACCAAGCGTCTCCGATTCCAAGTGGAGAAAGTGCTGCAACTCTCCATGTACGAGAATCAGCGGGCAAACCTGCACATGAAGGAAGTGGACATCAACGAATTGATTGCAGGGGTGACCCACACCTTTGCCCTGAAAGTTGAAAGGAACGGAGGCAAGATCATCACCAACCTGAATGCCACCGACCCCAATATCTGTGTGGACGACATGCACTTCACTAACGTCATCTTCAACTTGATGGACAATGCCGTGAAGTATCGCCGTAAGGATGCAGACCTTGAACTGAACGTGGACACATGGAACGAGCCCGGATTGCTCTGCATCTCCATCAAAGATAATGGCATCGGTATCAAGAAGGAAGACCTGAAGCGCATCTTCGAGAAGTTCTACCGCGTACATACAGGTAATGTACATGACGTGAAGGGCTTCGGACTTGGACTCGCCTACGTCTATAAGATTGTGAAAGACCACAAGGGCACTATCGTGGCAGAAAGCGAACTGGGCATCGGTACGAAATTCATCATCAAACTGAAGGTTGACTGACCAGCCAGCCCACGCGCGGGGCAATTTTCATTCCCAAGAGCATAATAATGAAATAAAATAATAACGAAATAACTTAAAAACATTTACGATTATGATTACAGACGAAAGATTGGAAGAAGTGAACATTCTTCTTTGCGAAGACGACGAAAGCCTCGGTATGTTGCTCCGCGAATACCTGGAGGCAAAGGGTTACAACACCACGCTCTGCCAAGACGGTGAAGAGGGTTTCGACACCTTCCTGCAAGGGAATTTCAGCCTCTGCATCCTTGACGTGATGATGCCTCACATGGACGGCTTCACACTGGCAAGCAAAATCAAGGAACTCAACTACGACATGCCATTCATGTTCCTCACAGCCAAGAACATGAAGGATGATGTGCGTGAAGGTTTCGAGTTGGGTGCTGACGACTACATCACCAAACCCTTCTCTATGGAGGAAGTAGTGTTCCGCATCGAAGCCATCCTGCGCCGCGTACGTGGCAAGAAGAACAAGGATGTGACCGTACGCCAGATTGGCAAGTTCACCTTCGATACGCAAAAGCAGATTCTGAGTATTGACGACAAGCAGGAGAAGCTTACCACCAAGGAAGCAGAACTGCTCACTCTGCTCAGCAACCGCCAGAACGAGCTCTTGCAGCGCGACTATGCCCTCAAGACCATCTGGATTGACGACAACTATTTCAATGCCCGTTCCATGGACGTGTACATCACCAAACTGCGCAAGCACTTAAAAGCAGATCCTAACGTGGAAATCATCAACGTGCACGGCAAGGGCTACAAGCTGGTCATCACTGACGAGAGCGCAAAGGAGGACATATAACAAAAAAGGTGGGCAACATCGTTGTCCACCTTTAACTTTTCTTGCCAGATTGCTTATGCCTCCAACTTCTTGTTCATGAAGATGTGAGTCAGAAGACCTGCAACAATCAGCAGCATGCTGCCCCATGTGTACCAGTTCTGGTCAGCCAAGTCGCCCATGAAAGGAACGAATGCGCAAAGAATGAGAAGCAATGCGCCTAACACGATGAGTAAAATACCAAGATTCTTTTTCATTGTATCTATTGAGTTTTTGTTATTGTCATTCAAATCAGCCACAAAATAACGACTTTTTCTCCAAACCACGAAACTTTTCAGCAAGAATTTTACGTTTAAGCGTCAAAAAAGTGTTTTTCGCACTCATTTATTCAATAATTATTCGTACTTTGGCTTTGCCGAAGGTACTTTCGTTCGACAAGGCATAAAAAAACTTCGTTTTATTTTGCCATGTGCTCACTTATTCGTACCTTTGCACCGCTTTTGTGAAAAGCGCAGGAGCATAAATAACATTATTAACAAATCAAACTTACATTATTGATCTTATGAATCAATACGAAACCGTTTTCATTTTAACTCCCGTTTTGTCTGATGTTCAGATGAAGGAAGCGGCCGATAAGTTTGTCAACTACCTCAAGGACAAGGGTGCTGAAATCATCAGCACCGAGGATTGGGGTTTGAAGGCACTCGCTTATCCTATTCAGAAGAAGACTTCTGGTTTCTACCAGATGGTTGAGTTCAAGGCCGAACCCGCAGTGATCGCTAAATTAGAGTTGCAGATGCGCCGCGACGAGCGCGTGCTCCGCTACCTCACAGTTAAGAACGAAAAGTACGCTGCAGCATATGCTGAGAAGCGTCGTAACAAGAAGGAGGCTTAATCATGGCAGCACCATCAGAAATCAGATACTTAACTCCAACTACAGTTGACGTTAAGAAGAAGAAGTATTGCCGTTTCAAGAAGAGCGGTATCAAGTACATCGACTACAAAGATCCAGAGTTCCTCAAGAAGTTCCTCAACGAGCAGGGTAAGATTCTTCCTCGTCGCATCACAGGCACTTCTCTGAAGTATCAGCGCCGCGTGGCTCAGGCAGTGAAGCGTGCTCGTCACCTTGCACTCCTTCCATACGTAGCAGACTTGTTGAAATAAAAAATAGGAGGTAAGACAGTATGAAAATCATTCTCAAGAAAGACGTTCATGGCTTAGGCTACAAGGACGAAGTCCTCACTGTGAAGGACGGTTATGGTCGCAACTATCTTCTTCCTCAGGGTCTTGCAGTGCTCGCCACTGAAAAGGCCGTTAAGCAACTCAACGAGGAATTGAAGCAGCGCGCTCACAAGATTGCAAAGATTAAGACTGATGCTGAGGCACAGGCTAAGAAGTTCGAGGGCGTATCTCTCACTATCAAGGCTCGTGTTTCTGAGGGCCGCAACATCTACGGTTCCATTGGTCCTAAGGAAGTTGCTGCGGCATTGGCAGAGAAGGGTCTCGAAATCGACAGCAAGCTCATCAGCATTAAGGGTGTGAAGACACTCGGTGACTACGAGGCTGTGGCACACTTCCACCGCGAAGTATCTGTTGCCATACCATTCGAGGTAGTTAACGAAGATGGAGAGAAGAATCCTGCTAAGCAGAAGGAAGCTCCCAAGGCAGCACCTGTAGCAGAAGAGGCTCCCGTTGAGGAAGTTCCTGAAGCTGAAGAGGCTGAAGAAGAAGTTGCAGAATAATCATAGGTTTGCAACATACAAAACCATGAAAGTGGATGTGTCCCCAAAGGCACATCCACTTTTTTTGTCAAAAAAAGCGGAAAATGTTTGGCGCACATCAATATATGTATTACATTTGCCAAAAATCTTTTACGCCAATGAAATCTTATGACAACGAAACGCTGAAGCAAGGTATTCAGCTCTGCGATGATGGCAAGTACCGTTGGATTTATGCACTCAACATGTGGACAAATCCCACCATCCTTTTTCTAATATTCAAAATCTTCTTCTGGATATTCGTGGGCATCTGGGCATTGATGGTCATCATCATGCTCTGTGAAGACGGATGGAACGGAGAAGCCTTCTGGAATGCCACTTTGCCTATGTTAATTCTCTTGGGCGTGTTCACCGTCATCGCCCTCATCGCTTACGCTATTGTGGCAGCCATGTATGGAGGTAAATATACCGTGCTCTTCACAATGGACGAGAAGGGCATCAACCACGAACAGATTCCTGATCAAGCCAAAAAGGCACGAAAACTCGGCATGGTCACCGCTGCTGCAGGAGCACTCTCAGGCAAACCTGCCATGGTGGGCTTAGGTATCAGTTCCGCTGCCCGCACCTCCATGTACTCATCTTTTGACAAGGTGAGAAGCGTTCAACGTCGCAAGAGCCGCAACCTCATCAAGGTCAACGAACTCCTCTTCAAGAACCAAGTCTATGTCCGTGACGAAGAGTTTGACTTCGTGTATGATTATATCAAGTCACACTGCCCCAAGGTGAAATAAGCAACCACAATCTTATGAAACATTTCAACTTCTATCATTGGTTTTGCTTTGTCATCCTGATAATGGTGTCAACACAAGTGGTATACGGATTCTCTGACGAAGTCGCCACAAATGGTGCATGCAGAAACGACAAGGTCCATGCCACTTATCGAGCGACCATCAATGGAGCCAACATTACACGCGAAGTACATCGAGCGCAAGGTTACACGGGTTTCGATGCCTACTTCGAAGGCACCATCCACGAGGGTGATGCCCTCTATGCATCTATACAGATTACAGGTCTGTCAGGTACTAAGGAGGTAAAAAGTTACACGGTTTCCATTGACATTCAAGGCTTCGATCAGATGCAGACGTATGACTCCCCCGACGGCTACGGCTTTAATTTCGGAGGAGAAGAAATGCTGGGTGCCAATGCTCATTATGGAGAGAAATTTAAGGCGGGAGGCAAACTTCCTTCGGGTTCCTGCACATTCTCTACCGATGAATGGAAAGAGTTCAGGCGCTATGCCACCTGCAATGACACCTATATTGAGGTGACCATGCACATTGACCCCGAAATGGAACCCATACCTGAAGTATATAACCCTTATCACAATGAACGTGATGGTGGACACTATTATGGTGCCCCAAACTCATGTTTGTACATTTTCAGGTTAAAAGTCATCCGTAGCAAAGAAGCCCCAGCAAGAGAGGTGAAGACAGAAGAAGCAGAAGAAGAGGATGTTGGTCCTTACTACGAAGAGGACAACGAAGCATGGGGGTTCGATGGTGTCTGGCCATTTGCCATCCCATTGAGCGTGATTGGAGCCCTTGTCGGTTACACGCTGACAAAAGGAAAGCGAAAAGAAGAGGAAGAAGAGTTGCCTGACAAGCGCGAGATGCATATCTACAAAGAGTTTGGTGACTCACTCTTGGTGGGTGACGAGCCCCAGCAAGTCTTTGCCAAGATTGTGCGCAAAACCAAGGGAGGAGAAGTGACAGACCCTGTACTGACAGAACTCATCAAGATTCATTCTGGCGATGGCTACATGCAAGTGAGTGAAGGTGAGATGCAGGGCGACTGGAAGACTGCATGGATATCTGCACCCGAAACCAGCAATGGTTCCGAACCCGAAGAAGGCATCGTCACCTTCAGCATGATGAACGACAAGGGAGGCTATACCAACCGTCTCCATTTCCGCATCGAGGCTGGTAAGGTGCTCTTCGGGCAAGAGAACCTCACCCTGCCTGCCCACTACGAGAAAGAAGTTCGTCTGCCTTTCGTCGTACTGGGCATGGATGGCAGCAGTGGCGTGACAGCAAGCATTGTCAATGCGACGGGTGCGCCAACCACCAACTACGATGTGCAAGTGGAATGGAACGAGAAAGAAAGGCTTTACTATGCCGTTATCCACGACAAGGTACTGGACAAAGAAGCAGACAAGGGAGTGCCAGGCAAATACCTTACCTACACACTCCACATCGAAGCCAAGAGTCACAGTGGTCGGCTCATCGAGGGCAGGCTGCACATCTATCGCTACTACATGGGACTGCGTTTCGATGTAAAGGATATATATTGCTTCATTGAGGAATACAATCCCCTCAACCATGCCAGTAAGAAGTTTGCTGCCACACAAAAAGACGGAACCATCTATGTGCCCGCAGAGACCAAGGCACATCTCAAACTCTACGATTACGACGAAGAGCAGCACAAACTGCTGGAGATTTGTCCCGTGCCCATCGAGTTCAGCATCAAGACACAGGATGAGAGCAAGCAGTATATGGTGGACAAGATGGCCCTCCAACTCGATGCGAAGGGCAATCGTCAGGACAAGGATGGCACCTTCTGCCTTTTACGTTGTTGTCGCGCTGTGCTCGATGCGCCTAACCGTCTGAGTGCCACTGCCCAAGTGACTGTCATGCACAAGGGAGAGAAGGTGACTTGCGAACAAGGTGTACGCCTGTGTTCACAACCCGTAAGACAGTTCTCCGACAACCGTGACTGGAACCTTGCCGTCAAGGAAGACGAACGTATCACCGAACGGCTCGACCATATCGAAAAGGAAATCTATAGGCTCCATCTGGTTGATAACCTCTTCCCATTGCTCAAGTACATCAACATGGTGCGCGAAGGCTATCATTCCGACTACGGCTATGATCCCAAGACTATCAAGACCATTGTCACCACTTACACCGATGTGATGACAGGACGGAAGGCAGGAGCCAATGCCGACCCACCTAAACCACTCACGCTTGCCGACGACTTCCAGATGTTCTGCGTAGAATGGTTCAACACAGCCAAGAAGGTGGAGAAGGACATGGGCTTCATGACTCGTCTTTTCGTAGGTGTATGTACCCTCGGTTGTGCTGATGTGGTGTTCACCGCAGTGGAAGTCATCGACAACATGAAGGAATATGTCGATAACGGAGGTGACAGCGTCTGGGGTGGCTTCTGCGTAGGTGCCAAAGTGGTGGTGCGCGAGTACATCACGGAGAAGGCAATGGGCTATGGCATGGAGAAACTCGGCAAGATGGCAAAGGAAGCCGGGCTCACACCTGAGAACATGAAGAAAGCGGCAGGGGAGATGTTGGAAGGAGTCAAGAACCCATTCTCCTCCACCACCAAAGGTGGTCCCCTCAAGAATGCCGTCAACAATAGCCGACGTGCTGGTGCGAAAGCCACTGGAAACGCGACCAAGGCATTGGAGAATGTTAAGGGTGCACCCAAGACGCATGGCAAACGTGACCTCACCGAAGCCATCGAGTTCGGAAAGGCACGCGCCAAGCAGAATGTGGAGGACCTGCAAGCAGCATGTGACCTTTACAAAATGAATCCCACACCTGAGAATTTGAAGTTACGCAATGACCTCATCATGAAGTGCCAAAGCGACAAGCAGACCATGTTCATGCTCAAGAATGGCGACAGCAGTTTGAATGCCACTCGCAAGGACTTCAACAAGCATCTCAAAGAGATATACGACAAGACAGATGATATGGTGATGGGTAAGTTGCAGGCAGAATATGGTGGTGAGATTAAAGTGGGTAATGCCTCCTCATCCAACCAACTGAAGTTGAAGGATGGTACGACAGTCACCTTTGACCGCGACATCACTTACTACCGCAAGAATGCCCAAGGGGAATGGGTTGCCATCAACAACCAAGACCAAATCGAGAAACTCTACAAGGAGACCTTCTACGAGAATGCCACGGGCATCAAGAAGACTGACGCAAGCAAACTTGCCGAGTTGCGGAAGGAAGGTGTTGACATTAGCAAGTATCAAGACATGGAGAAGAGGCTCACCGACAGTTACGGAACGAAGATGGACCAGACAAACATTCAAGATGTGCTGGGACATAAGGAGAGTTACGGAACGAAGGGAGACCTTGACAAGGTGCTGAATAACGAACTGCATGGCCAAGCCCTCAGCAATCCAACGAAGGTGGGCGACACTGTTACCTACAAGGGAATGGAGCGCTTTGATCGTGCAGAAGCCCTGCTGAAAGAGGCAGACAGCATCACTGATCCGCTAGAGAAGGTGGCGAAACAAGCGGATGCCATTGGCGAGATGATGGAAGGATGCCGTCAGGAATTCAAGGTGTTCGACAACTTCGTCAACTCACGCGACATGTACCGTTTCGACGTGAATGGAGGCTCCATGATTCCTCAAAAACTTCGTGATGCCGTCAAGACTGTAGAGCCACTCATCAATGGTCAGAAGGACATGATGGAAGTGGAGAAAGCCCTTGCTAGCCATGGCTACACGCTTGAAGGATTCGCACAAGCCATGGGTGATGCCGTCAAGGCAATTGGATAAATGAACAACAAAAACAAGAATATCTATGATGAGATTCTGTACGGCATGTGGCAAAGAATTAGTGCCCGGTAACAAGTTCTGCACCAACTGCGGAAAGAGAGTGCCTATTGGAGTAACCACGCCTCCACCCGCACCCAAAATGGTTACGCCACCAACACCACCCCCACCTCCTATACAGAAGGCTACAGTGCCACCTCCTGTGCAGAAGGTGGCTACCCCACCCCAGCCTCCTGTGCCCAAAGTGGCAGCCAAGGCTGCAAGTGTTGCCAGTGCTGCCACTTCCATGGCAAGAGTCTTTGACATCAAGGCATCCAGCCAGAAGGGAACGTGGGTGGCATCCAGTTGGGATATGCCTGCTCTGGCCAAGTCCTCACCCACAGCATTGCTGACGCGCGTCAAGAACTTCTTCATTCCTGCAAACAAACTTGCCTACGCATGGTTCTTGCTGCCTGTATTGACAACAGCAATCACCATCATCTCCTACATCTTTCATCAGATTGGACAGTTATTCTCATAAACAAAGAAGACCGCTCGTCTCCATTGACGTGCGGTCTTTTTTTATGTCTGATAGCGAAAGCATCCCGTTCTTATTGGATCACCGTGATGCGTCCCTGTGGTTTCGCGTACTCCTGTCCAATGTGTCGGTTCAGGCGCTCGGTGACGTAGTCGAGGAAGACATCGCTATAGGTCTTCTTGGTTTCGAGCACAATCTTGCTACCTTCCAAGGTGTTGTGCAAGCCACCATCTGTCACGCAGTACTTCGTTGTGGCAATCGTGTAGGTACGGTCAGGATTGATTGGCTCCCAATGTTGTGTGGCACCATTCAGCACCTGCACATCACTCACGCTGTGGTTAGACACCTTGGTGGTGAACTTCAAGCCAGACACCTGAGGGAACTGTCCGTCAGGCTTAGGCAAGAAGCTGACCAGCTTCTCCAGCATCTTCACAATCGTGCTGCCCTTCACCTCAGCCACCACGATGTAGTTGTCGTAAGGCAGCAACGTGAGGAGGTCACCGTATGTCAGGTCACCCGTCTTCAGCAGTTCATTGCGAATGCTGCCGCTATTCAGCACAGCGATGTCCGAGCCCGTCATCAGACGATAGGCATCTGTCACGATGTCACCCGCATTGGTTTCACCCATACGTGCAATCTCGTTGCCCTCGTCGTCGAGGATGCGCAGAGGCACCTCACTCTGGCAAATCACGCGGCTCGTCTGCTCGTTGAGCAAGGCATGGATGCTGTCTGTCACCTGTGCTACGTAGGCATTCTTCTCTGTCACACTCTCAATCGGTATCAATGAAGTCGTCATCTTGCCGTCAGGCGTAATGACCAACTTGCCCACATTCGCAAACTTCGTGCCTGTCTGTGTCACCACGATAGGCTTGCCCACCTTGTTCATCACTGTGTCAGCCACGATGACCGCATGGCTATGTCCGTCCAGCACAATGTCGATACCCGTTGTGTTCGCCACCACAGTATGAGAGTCAGAATTGCGGTTCGTTTCCTCCTCACCCAGATGCGAATCCAGAATCACGTAGTCGGCACCAGCCCTGCGAGCCTCATCCACAGCCTTCTGCACCATCACGGGGATGTCCTCAATCTGCAAGTCATAAATGGTCTTGCCCTCATCATCGCGGAAAGCATACGCCTCTGTCTCCATTGAGGTAGGCGTGGAAGCTCCCACAAAAGCAATCTTCTTGTTGCCCACACGCTTGATGACATAAGGTGCATACACCAGATGCTCATTCTTCATGTCGTAGAGGTTGGCACACACAATCGGAGCCGGCACCTGACGCAGCAACTGGAACATGCGCTCCATGCCATAGTCATATTCGTGGTTACCCAGCGTAATGGCATCATAACCCATTGTCTGCATGATGTCCACCACATACTGCCCCTTCGAGATGGCACCGACCGTCATGCCCTGCACATAGTCGCCATTCGACACCAGCACCACATGTGCCGTGTCAGCAATCGCGTCGCGCAGTCCAGCCAGTTTCGCATAGCCGTCAACAGCACAATGCACGTCATTCTCATAGAGCACCACGATGCTCCTGTCCTGCCACGTCTGCGCTTGCATGGAGATAGCTGACAACAGACAACAGACTACGGACAACAGTAGACTTTTCAAATCACTTTTCATATTTCTTGAGGTTTTAAGTTGAATTCCAACTGCAAAGATACGACTTTTTTATCACATCCTAACACGAAGCCATCCTTTTTTAGAAACTGACCTTCACACCTCCCATGAAGGTTGCCTTTGGCATGGGGAAGCCAGCGTAAGTCTCGTATTGATCTGCGAGGATGTTGTCACCCTTGACGAAGAGCGTGGCGATGGGTGCCACTTGGTAACTGACGGTGGCGTTAAGCAGGGTGTAGTTTTCCTTTTCTGCTGCGTCACCTGTAGCGATGTAGAGCCCACTGATGTTTTGGAGCCCTGCAGTTGCTGCCCATTTACCATAACGGTAGTTGGCACCGAAGTAGAATTTCCCTTCTGGTGCACCATCAATTGGGGTGTCCATGTGAAGGAAGGAGTAGTTACCGTTGATGCTCCAATGGTGGTCAATGCGATAGTCTCCTGAGAGTTCCAAGCCCCAGTTCTCGAAATCGCCTGTGTTTACGTTGCGTGGCTTGCCATCAATGCGGACGGTGTTGATGAGGTTGTCCCCCTTGATGTAGAAGACGTTGGCACCGAAGTGACCTCTGCCTCTGACACGCTGTGTGAAGGACAGTTCGTAGTTCATCATGCGCTCAGGCTCCAAGTCTGTAGTGGCAGGGGGGAACATGTACATCTCACGGATGATGGGGTTGCGGAAACCCTTGCTGATGAGTGCCTTGAGGTCAGAGCCAGGAGCAAGATGGAAGGAGAGTCCTCCCTGTGGCACGAGTTCTGTGCCAATGACGCTGTGGTGGTCAAGACGCAAACCTGCATCTGCTGTGAGCCAAGGGGTGATGATCTGACGGAAGTCAATATAACCTGCCACCTCGTCAGCATGTTGCTTCTCCACGATGTTGCCGTCCTTGTCCTTCGTCAGATAAGTCTTCTCACCAGTTGTCTTGTCGGCATTCCATGCTGAACCTCCGAAGTGCTGCCAATCCACACCTATAGTAGTAACGTTGCCTTCAAAGAGACCAAATATCTGATGCCAAGTCAAGCCACCAATGTAATCGTTGTGCTTGTAAAGGGCAGTCTTGGGAGCGGCATCTGCTGTGTAGCCATCATCGATATTGTGGTGTCCCCAGTCGAGGTAAGCACGCAGCGCACCACTTGTCCATCCGTAAGCATTCACAAGGCTGACACTTGCCAAGCCACGGGTAATCTTCATGTCGTTGTCAATAAGAGGCTTGCTCACAGGACCAGGGTTGCTGCTGTTGAAGTGCGTCACGTTGATGTCACCATTCGCTTGCCAATTCTTTGTGAGTTCATAACTCAGTTTCAGGAAGCCTCCAAACTGCTCAAACTTTGAGTTTGTGCGGTGTCCATCCGTACGCTGATACTGTGCCCCAATGATGCTGGTGAACTTGCCCGCTTTCACACGGTTAGTGGCATCTGCTTGGAAGGTGCCGTAACTGCCACCTTGCACCTGCACATCAGTCTTCACGCCATCCGTGTACATCTGACGTGTCACGATGTTCACCACACCTGCCATGGCATTGCTACCATAGAGCAGCGATGCGGGACCTCTCACCACTTCCACTTTCTCAGCCATCATGGTCTGATAAGCGTCAGGGATGGGGTGTCCCATCAGTCCTGCGTATTGTGGCTGCCCGTCAATGAGCACGAGCAGTTGTGCTCCACCTCCCACGCCACGCACTTTCAGCGAACCTGCTGCTCCCGTGCTCACGCCATAGCCAAGGATGCCCTTGCTTGTCGTGAAGAGTCCAGGGGTTTGCTCCATCACCGTAGGCAATACGGAGGTACGGTAGTTGTCATTCAGTTTCTCGTTACTGATAGTAGTCACAGTCAGGGGCAGGTGACGCACGTCAGTGGCATTGCGTGTACCCGTCACCACAACGTCTTGCAGGGTTTCCTGTGCAGACACACTCCATGTGGTTGCCATGCAGGCAACAGCAGTCAGAAATAGGCTTTTGATTGTCATGATTTACTTTGTATCTAATAATGAATAGTTACAAGTTCACCAGTTTGTAATCTGTTGTGCCCATACCGATTGCCTCGCCATGCTCCACGATGTGGATGCCATGCTGTCTCTCGATACGCTGTTTCAACGGGTCGGGGTTGTTGTTCTCATCCTTCTTCACCTGATAGATGAGGTCATACGCCGCACGGTCACAGGCAACGGGGTCAGTGGAAGCAACGATGCCGATGTCCTGAATCTCAGGAGCATGAGGATGTGCGTCGCAGTCACAGTCAATAGAGATATTGTTGAGCACATTGATATACACGATGTTACCCTTTCCGAAGTAATCGGCAATACCTTGTGCAGCCGCTGCCATACTCTCGAGGAAAGCATCCTGTGGACGGGTATGTTGCCAGCATTTGCCAGGATCATCAGTCACACCATGCGAGTGGATGTAAGCCTTTCCTGCTGTGGAAGCAAAACCGATGCTTTGGTTTTTCAGCACACCTCCGAAACCTCCCATCACGTGTCCCTTGAAATGGGCGAGATTGATGCAGAAGTTATACTTGCTGAGGTGGTCACCCACGATGTCATACTTAATCCACGTGGTGTCCTTCACGGGAATTTGCATGTTGCCAAACTCGTCCATGATATCCACCTTGAAGATGCTGTCGAAGCCATGCTCATGAATGGTTTCCCAATGCTTCGCCTTGTCCTGACGGCTACCACCATAGGCAGTGCAGCACTCCACGATGGTGCCGTCCACCTTCTCCACAAGGTTACGGATGAGTGGTGGCTTCAGGTAGTTGTTTCCACCGCTTTCGCCTGTGCTGATTTTCACTGCCACCTGTCCGTGTGCCTTCACACCAAGGGCTTCATAGATTTTCACTAACGACTCAGGGGTGATTTCTTTCGTGAAATACACCTTCGCCTGCTGTGCCTGCATAGAGACAACAGACATCAGACAACAGATGACAGATAAGCATAACTTCTTCATGTTTTCTTTGTGTTAAGGGTGAACAATCGCTGGTTATTTCTTGATCTTATATATATAGAATGTACGCGCGGGCACCGTGACGTTCTGCTGAGGAGCGTTCACTGTCATGGAACTCGTCTGAGGCACAATCTTCGTAGGCTCTTCCAGCGTGTTCTCTGCTGTGAGGTTATCGCTGTGGAAGGTGATAAGTTGGGTGGCGTGGCTACCCTTCATTCCTTTCAGGTTCAGGGTCACGTCTTGTGCCTTGTCACTGGTGTTCACCACTTTCACGATGACCTCGTTCGTGTTCTTGTCGAAGACTGCAGAAGCGAAGAGCCCGTCTTGGTCGGGATTGCCAGCCACAGCCTTGCCGTTCATGGTCAGCGTGAGCATGTTCGTACCCTTGTTGGTGGCATAGAGTTGCTGCACGTAGTAGGCGCAGGAGTTGAACTTGCGCAGGTTGTCGTACCAGATGGCATCGGGTCTCCACTGCCAGCCCTCCACATGCGCGAAGAGCGGTGCGTAAGTTGCCATCTCCACCACATCTGCATTGCGTTCCAGACCTGTCATGAAGGCTGCTTCCATCAGCGAGGCATTGAAGTGGTTCCACTTCTTGCCTGAGCCATGACAAGCATACTCACCTGCAAACACCTTCGGACCCTTGCGGGGATAACTGTCGTAGCGGTTCGCGCCACAGTTGCCCCAACGCTTCTTCGCATCAGGTGTGCCGAGGAACCACTCCTCGTTGCGGTAGAAGTGCTCATCCACAAGGTCTGCACCGATTTTTCTCATCTCTGGCCACAAGTACTCAAACTGCTGACCTTCCGAGTCAGGACCACTCGTGCCCACAATCTTGATGTTCGGATATTTCTTTCTCACCTGCTCCACGAAAGGCTTCAGGTTTTCAGGATAAATCTCACCCCACTGCTCGTTGCCGATGCCTACATACTTCAAGTTGAAGGGGGCAGGGTGTCCCATGTCTGCACGCAACTTTGCCCACACATTCTTGGCAGGATCGCCATTGGCAAACTCGATGAGGTCAAGCACATCGTCGATGTAAGGCTGCAACTGGTCCACAGGCACGTGGGCAGCACTGCGGTTCGATCCGTTCTGGAATTCGCAGGAGAGTCCCACACTCACCACAGGCAGAGGCTCGGCACCAATCTCCTCCGAGAGTTGGAAATACTCGAAGAAGCCCAAGCCGTAACTCTGGAAGTAGTCGGGGAAGTAGCGATGCGTGAAGGTGTAGTGCCAGCGGTTCTCGTTCAGTGGACGGTTCTCCACAGGACCCACCGAATTCTTCCATTGGTAGCGGGTGGCGAGGTCAGTGCCCTCCACAATGCAGCCACCAGGGAAACGGAACACACCCGGGTGCAACTGCTCCAGGCTCTCTGCCAGGTCCTTGCGCATACCGTTCTCATGTCCCTTGTAAGTATCTACAGGGAAGAGGCTCACGTGCTCCACATCTGTGGTCACTTTCGAGTCGCCCCACACCCTCAGATGTGCCTTTGCAAAAGTCCTGTTGGGCTTCAAGATGGCAGTATATTTTTTCCACTCGGAACCACTCACCTCCACGCTGCTATTGCCCAGTTTCTGGTCTTCACCCATGGTGGCGTTATCGACAAGGTCAATCCACAGCGTGGCCTTGCCGCCATCGGGTACACGAGCCCATACCGAGAAGCGATATTCTGCACCTCCCTTCACGCCCATGCCGAAGAAACCGTGATTCTCAATCATGGTGTGCTTGTCGTTATGTCCAGAGGGAGCCAGACGCACATAGTGGGGGTTCTTGTTGAAAGGACCATCATCCTTCAGCGTCACCTTGCCAGAGATGTCCCAACCCGCATAGTTGTTGGGGAACTCAAACGAGCGGTTCTTCACCAGTTCACCATACAAACCGCCATCAGCAGCATAGTTGATGTCCTCGAAAAAGATGCCATACATCGTCGATGGGATAGGTCCTCCCACCTTTGCCGTGTTCACGTCCAGCGTATGAGTCTGCGCTGTCATGCCTGCAGCCATCATCACTGTTGCACAAATAGAAAAGATTTTCTTCATAAAAAAAGTTGTTTGTTAATTTGTTAGTTAGTTGTTTAGGTTTGTTTTACATTGCAAAGATAATACAAATCGAGAGAAGAAAAAAATAAATAGCCAACTTTTTCACTTATGTCTACATTTATTATGTATGTATGACCCTCCAAGAAGTGGGTTCCGCATCCCCAAGAAGGTGGCTTTCACAATCATTTTTTTGTCTTGCTGTGTTCCGTTTTATAGCGTTGCCGTATTCCAATTTGT
>JBGUGM010000068.1:0-1999 GCA_045111535.1 Bacteroidaceae bacterium | reverse complement strand
CAGAATCCAAATCGACACCAGCAGAGACTTTCTTTTCATCTTCTTCTGCCTCCTCCTTGACTCCAAGGGCATCGGCCAGTTCTTTCCTGAACATGTCACCTGCCTCTATCGCCTTTGCCCTGATGTCTTCCTTATCCTCTGGCGCCACCAAACGCGAGTGCTGCATGGTGTAGGCATCTTCATAAAGAGTCTCGTAATGAGCGTAGAGCTGCCACAAGGACTTGGGAAGGAGGTCTATCTGGCTGTCATTGGGATGAAGCACATCCTTGACACTTGGGATGTCATCGGGATGCTTGCGGAAGGAATCGACATACTCCCTGAGTTCTTCCTTCACATTCTCCTTGGCAAGAGGATTGTCACGTCTGGCTATATTGGCTAACAACTCTTCATTGAAGTCTTTGTAGCCGTCAGATGGTTCCTCTCGCACAATACGGTTGCTTGGGATGTTAGCCTTTTCAGCCAATTCCTTGAACTGCTCAACGAACTTCTTTCCAGCATCGTCCATATCGAAGCCGACGTGGAAAGTGGCATCCTTGGCGGTTTGTATCAGTCCTTCCAGTTGTCTGGAAGAAGGATTGCCTCCAGTCGAAGCAAAGACTCCGTGTGAAAGTTCCTTCTTGGCTTGGGCATCGAGGTTACTTTCTTTTCCCATCAGGAGCTGGTGGAAGGCCATAGCATCATAGGCACTCTCAAAGATGAAGACACGCTTGGCATCCTGTAGTTTTGTGGCTTCAGGACTGGATAGCCAAAGCCCCTCACTGGCATTGGAACCCTTTGCTATGCCTTTGTACGATGTGCCATCAGGCTTCTTGCGTCCTCTTTCCTCCAGACCGACAATCGTTTCATCCTTGCCGGGGATGGTCATCGGGAAAGCGAGATTCCTATATACCTTGCCATCCGTACCCTGACGTTCTGCAATAAAGAAGTCCTTTCTGAATGCAAATTGAGTGGCGAGATTCAAGCCTCTTGACTTGAAGTATGGGTAAAATGGCTTATGAGTGTTTTTGTCACCGCCCTCGAATTTGTGAAGCGTATAATCTTCCAAGTTAAAATCTGCCTGTTGCTGTCGCTCAGTCACAATTTTTGTTTCCCTATCTTCAATAGGGTTATTGAGTAAGCGGTTACAGACAAGATTGACGAGACGGTCTTTATCCATACCAGGAGTGTAATCAGAGAACATTTCTGGATGCTCTTTGATGAACCCGATGATGTTGTAGTTCTTGTGCGTAGGTGGTTGGAAGCAGCACTGGCCATTGGCAGTAACGATGAACTTGTCACCGTGTATGCGTCTGCCAGTACTGTCCAAACGTACATACGACGGGTAGCGCAAGCCATCCCGCCTATTGAGCGTATAACCTGCATCTACCAGTACTTCCTGAATATTCAGGCGTTGTTTGAAATCGTCGTAAGTGAGTTTTGCCATGTTATCCTAAATCTTTTTACCTTATACTTCTATCGTCCAAGTCCGACACCGTGCATACCGGCATTGACTCCTGCATCAAAGGCTCGTGAGGCGATGTCCTGTGGTGAATCGACTCCTGGCTTAAAATAGATGTGTGGTCGTGGATCATGGTCGTGATGATGCTCCACAAATACAGCAGGGCCGCTGTGGTGCATGTGACCCAGCTCACCCATAACGGCAAGACCAGCAAGCAAGGCTCCACCAATCTGTGCGCCAATGCCAGCATGGGAACCAGGCACATTCTTCATATCCACCTCATTGAAGATATGGCTGAAGAGTTTCATGCGATGATAGTCATCGATGGCCATGAACTTGTCATACTGCTTTTGGGTAATTTCATGGGAGATAGACTCTCCGTTGATGACTGCTGTCATGCGATAGAGGTTGTTTCCCTTTGCGTCCTTCTGCTGCTCACCCTGCTCATTACGGACTGGCTCAACCTTGATGTCATCCACCGTGACCTCACGACCATGCTTGCCCTCACGATACCATCCTTTTCCTTCGTTGATGTCATAGAGACTCTGGCCATCTACATGG
>JBGUGM010000067.1:0-1931 GCA_045111535.1 Bacteroidaceae bacterium | reverse complement strand
GCGTTGAGGGGAAGATGTTTTCCTTCCAATGTCTTGCTGATGTGGCTTTCCAAGTAGTTGCGTGTGATGCTGAAATAGTTGATGGGGAAAGCCGAAGTGAGCATGAAGATCAGGGCAAATGAGATGGTAATCCAGTTGATGCGTCGTGCCCGGGTCAGGAAGAGCGTGATGCAGACGAAGTAGAACCAGGCATTAAGGGTGATGAGGTAAAGACGATTGATGGTCACACCATAGTCGCTGAAACGACGCACGATGCCCACCGTCATTAGCAACAGCAAGGGCAATATGACGATTGGCAGATAGCGTGCAATGAGGTTGTCTGCCTTTCTGTCTTGTGCTTTCCTGACGGGATAAAGCCCGAACTCGATGATGATGAGCCCTGCCATAGATGCCACCACCAACCACGATACCCAACCATCGGGAAGTTCCCATTTGATGAGAATCTGTATGGCATAGATATATAATACAATGATGTAGAGTCCTACGAGTGGCAGAAACAGGAAACGCATGACAGCATTGAGAAAGCCTGAATCGACAGGCATGCGGTCGTGCTTGTCTTTTCCGTTGGGAATACGTCCAAGGAACAGCCATGAGGAAAGTAATAATCCTGTCAGTACACCGATGACAAGATACCATTTGGAATCGATGTCAATGCCAAATAAGATGTTGAATGATGTCAGCAGCAAACTGAAACCACCCCACATGATTCCGCCAATCATGTAACAAATGATGGCATTGACAATCAGCCGCATGGTGAAGTTCCACGAAGCGATGTTGTCTTTTTCCTTGAAAAACGACAGGAAGAACAGCGAAAGCCATAAGGAGAAGATGACGGCTATGTGCGCCACCCATACATCATCGTGATGGCTACTTGTGTCCTCCAGAAGACAATAAATGTAGATGGCGTCCGCGAGAAGAACCAGATGCGCCACTGTATTGACAATCAGCACCGTGCGTCGTTCCCGTCCTTCCTCTTGCCATAAGTGGAGTGTCAGCGACAACAGAAAACCTACCGACAAGTAGTAACAGATAGCATCGATGAGGCTCTCTTCCAGCGATTTTCCCTCGTCAATAATGTTGAAGACGAGGAACAGCGACAATGCCGTGACAAATGCTGCCGACACGGGAAAGCGTTTCACACACATCTGAAACGCCCTGACAATCGCTTGTGGTGCCGATGATAGATTCATAGTTCCGCTTCTTTCAGCCTTTCTGCATTCTCTGCCACGATGAGGTGGTCAATGCAGTCCTGAATGTCGCCATCCATGAAGGCTGCGAGGTTGTAGATGGTGTAGTTGATGCGGTGATCGGTGATACGCCCTTGAGGATAGTTGTAGGTGCGAATCTTGGCAGAGCGGTCACCTGTGGAGACGAGGGTCTTGCGACGTGAGGCAATGTCATCGATATACTTCTGATGCTCACGGTCATAGATGTAGGTGCGCAGACGAGCCAAAGCACGTTCCTTGTTCTTGGGCTGGTCACGTGTTTCCGTACACTCCACAAGGATTTCCTCCTTCTCACCTGTATTGGGATTTGTCCACATGTAACGAGCACGCACACCTGATTCCACCTTGTTCACGTTCTGTCCACCAGCACCTGAACTACGGAAGGTGTCCCACTTGATTTCACCCTCATTGATTTGAACATCAAAGGCTTCTGCTTCAGGCAACACAGCCACCGTAGCAGCAGAAGTGTGGACACGTCCTTGCGTTTCTGTGACAGGCACACGCTGTACACGATGCACGCCTGATTCATACTTCATGGTGCCATACACATTCTCACCCGTGACGTTGGCAATGATTTCCTTGTAGCCACCTACAGCACCTTCAGAGAATGAAGACACGGTGAGGTGCCAACCCTTGATTTCGCAGTATTTGGAGTACATGCGGAAGAGGTCTCCAGCAAAGAGAGCGGCTTCGTCACCACCTGTA
>JBGUGM010000066.1:0-9275 GCA_045111535.1 Bacteroidaceae bacterium | reverse complement strand
ACTTTTTCATGAAAAAGTAGGTTCTGGATAGCAAAATTATCAATTGTCAATTGTTAATTATCAATTAAAATCCGTACCTTTGCATACATATTGTATCTATTCATCATTAAAAATAACGAAAACTATGAGACTTGACGGAAGAAGAGAAAGTTCCAATGTGGACGACCGCCGTGGTAGTGGTGGCTTCAAACTGGGTGGCAAGGGTGGTCTTGGCATCGGTGCAGCGATTGTGATTGGACTGATTGTCTATTTCACAACGGGTGACTTGAATCAGGCTTTTCAAGTGGCAAGCAACACTGGCGACGTGACAAGTGTCATCACGGGTCAGAATGGTCAGAACGAAGATTACCAGCCCACAGCAGAGGAGCAGGAATTGGCATCATTTGCCAAGAAGGTGCTTGCCTCAACAGAAGATGTGTGGACGGCTGAGTTCCAGAAGATGGGCAAGACCTACGAGCCTCCTACGTTGGTGCTCTTCAGTGGCTCTGTGCAGTCAGGCTGTGGTGGTGCAAATGCCAGCACTGGTCCTTTCTACTGTTCTGCCGACCAAAGCGTATATATAGACCTTTCTTTCTTTATGAGCATGAAGTCATCGCTGGGTTCTGATGGTGACTTTGCCTATGCTTATGTCATTGCACATGAGGTGGGTCACCACGTGCAGTATCTCTTGGGCACATTGGGCAAGGCGCATGCACAGATGTCAAAACTCTCACAAAGTGAAGCAAACAAGATCAGTGTGCAATTGGAGTTGCAGGCTGACAACTATGCTGGTGTCTGGGCTCATCATGAGCAGAAGATGTTTGGCTCGTTGGAGGATGGTGACTTGCAAGAGGCACTGGGTACGGCACAAGTCATAGGTGATGACTACTTGCAGAAGAAGGCGCAGGGATATGTAGTGCCTGAGTCCTTCAACCACGGTACGAGCCAGCAGCGCATGAAGTGGTTCAAGCGTGGTTTCGACTCTGGCGACATCGCACAGGGCAATACCTTTGCTTACAGTTACGATAACTTATAACTAAACTAAATTACTAAACAACTAAAAAAACAAAGATTATGGCTAATTTCACATTGGACATTGGTGGTGCACTCAGCACCGGATGGGAATATGCAAAGAAGTATGGTTTGCTCATCGCAGTGGTTTACCTGTTGGTAGGCATTCTGACAAGCGGCTTGCAGTCAATAGGAGGTGCTTCCCTCAGTATGCAGGATTCACAGGCTATAGGTGAGGCTATTGGTCGTGGTGACTGGGAAAGTTTGGGCACCCTTGCACAGGCATATAGTGGCAGTGTCGGCTCTAACTTCGGCACTATGATCGGAGGTATTCTGAGCACGATTGTGAGCATCGCTCTTTACAATCTGGCATTGGGCTTGATGAGTGGTCGTTTCAACGAGGTGACCTTTGAGGCTTTCAAACTGCCATTCGCAACATATTTGAAGGCATTTGTGGTGAGTTTCATCGTAGGTCTCATTGGTATTGTCGCTCTCTTCTGCTGCGTTATTCCTTTCTTGTTTGTGGCTCCTCGTCTCATCTTGGCACCTGTCTATCAGGTGGAGCATCCAGAAGCAGGTATCTTTGAGTCTATCGGTGCCGCATGGAACATGACTGCAGATAACACCTTCACGATGTTGGGTCTGGGTGTCGTTGTTTTTGGTATCTGTATCTTGGGTTTCTGCTGCTGCTGCATCGGTGTTTACTTTGCTCAGGCGATTGAATTGTTTGTGTTGATTGCTGCTTACAACCAGTTGAAGGGCAATCTGCAATAATCACTAAACATTGACATCAATTTGACGGTATCAGAATTAATCAATAAGACCGACAAGACTGCCTTCTCCTTCGAGGTGTTGCCACCTGTGAAGGGGACAGGCACGTCTGCTCTTTTTAGCACTATTGATGCGCTGAAGGAGTTTGGTCCCGAATATATCAACATCACGACTCACCGCAGTGAGTACGTGTATGTGGAACAACCCGACGGCACTTATTTGCGCCATTTTGTACGTCGTCGTCCGGGTACTGTAGCGGTGGCAAGTGCCATCATGCAGAAGTATGACATCAAGGTGGTGCCTCATGTGGTGGTGAGTGGCATGACGAAGGAGGACATTGAGTATATGTTGCTCGACCTTCAGTTTCTTGGCATTCAGGATATCCTCATTTTGCGTGGTGACAAGGCAAAGGATGAGGCTCGTTTCCAACCTATGAAGGATGGTTACAGCCATGCCACCGAACTGATTGAGCAGGTAAACCTCTTCAATCAGGGTAAGTTCATTGATGGTACACCCATCAAGAACCCTGGTGCACCTTTCTCCTACGGTGTGGCTGCCTATCCTGAGAAACATGAGGAGGCACCCAACTTGGAGTTCGACTTGCAGGTGCTCAAAAAGAAACAAGATATGGGTGCTGACTATGCCGTGACACAGATCTTCTACGACAACGAGAAGTATTTCCAATTTGTGGAACGTGCCCGTGAGGTGGGTATCACCATGCCCATCATTCCTGGCATCAAGCCGATGGCAAAACTCAGCCAGTTCAATGTGCTGCCCAAGACATTCCACCTCGACTTGCCCGAAGTTCTCTCGAAGGAGATGGAGAAGTGTACGACAGATGCAGAGATGAAACAACTGGGTATCGAATGGGGCATTAGCCAATGCCGTGAATTGATGCAGCACCATGTGCCCAGCATCCACTTCTATTCGATGGGTGTGACGGATAGCATCCGAGAAATCGCTAAGGCTATCTATTAGCCCTAAACGCTTAACAAACATGACCTTTGACCAAATCATAGCACAGGACACCGTAAAGCAACACCTGCTCGAAGAACTTCAGCAGGGACGTGTGCCGCATGCCCTGATGCTGTATGGTCCCGAAGGTAGTGGTGCTTTGCCCATTGCTGTGGCATATGCTCAGCGCTTGTTGGGTGGTGGAGTGATGGCTGAGAAACTGCAACACCCCGACTTGCATTTTGCTTTCCCCATCTACAAGAAGTCCAGTGGCAAAGACTCCTATTGTGACGAGTTCCTGAAGGAGTGGCGCGAACAACTTCTTTCCCGTCCTTATTTCGGCATGTCGGAATGGATGGAGATGTCGGGGGCAGAGAATCAGCAATTGGTCATCTATGCCAACGAGAGTGAGGCGATTCTGCGCAAACTCAGTCTCAAAGCCAGTCAGGGTGGCTATAAGGTCATGCTTATCTGGCTACCCGAGAAGATGAATACGGAATGTGCCAACAAACTCCTCAAACTCTTGGAAGAGCCACCTGCACAGACGGTGTTCCTGTTGGTCAGTGAACAGCCCGACAAGGTGTTGCAGACGGTGCGTAGCCGTACACAGATGATGGCTGTGCCAAGACTGACAGAGCAAGAGGTGGAACAGGCACTCATCGAGCGTTACAGTATCCTACCTGCTGAAGCCAAACGCATTGCCCGTTCTTGCAATGGTAACATGGCACAGGCCTTGCGTACCATTACATCCGATACTGAAGGGGAGTATTTCTTTGACTTGTTTGTGGAGTTGATGCGACTCTCCTATGTACGTAAAGTGAAAGAGATGAAACTGTGGAGTGAACGTGTGGCTGGTATGGGACGTGAACGCATCAAGGCATTCCTCGACTACTGCCAGAAGATGGTGCGTGAGAACTTCATCTACAACTTTGGACGTCAGTCGGAACTGAACTATATGACCGAACAGGAGTCACAGTTTGCTGTCAAGTTTGCTCCGTTCATCAACGAGCGCAATGTCATAGGCATCATGGATGAACTCTCGCTGGCACAACGCGACATCGCACAGAACACCAGTCCCAAGATTGTGTTTTTCGATTTCGCTCTGAAAATGATTGTACTTATAAAAAATAGATAAATGACAGAATTCAAATGTGGAAATTGCTGCGGTGACATCAGTGTGAAAGGATGTAGCCGTCATGCAGATAAACTCAATACATACGATTGGCTTGCCGACCTTCCCGACAATGCGGCAGCATGTGATGTGGTGGAGGTGCAGTTCAAACCACCCCGTAAGGGCTATTTCCTCAATGTGAACAAACTTCCGTTGGAGAAGGGCGATGTGGTGGCTGTGGAGGCAAGTCCAGGACATGACATCGGTACTGTTACCATGACGGGACGTTTGGTTCCTCTGCAGGTGAAGAAAGCCAACCTCAAGCCTGGCACCGAGTTGAAGAAGATTTATCGCAAGGCGCGTCAGGCAGATATCGACAAGTGGAACGAAGCCAAGAAACGGGAACATGAGACCATGATTGAGAGCCGCCAGATTGCTCTCCATCTGGGTTTGCAGATGAAGATTGGCGATGTGGAGTATCAAGGCGATGGCAACAAGGCAATTTTCTACTATATTGCGGATGAGCGTGTCGATTTCCGTCAACTCATCAAGGTGTTGGCTGACCGTTTCCATGTACGCATCGAGATGAAGCAGATTGGTGCCCGTCAAGAGGCAGGACGTATCGGAGGTATTGGCCCTTGTGGACGTGAACTCTGCTGTGCTACTTGGATGACGAACTTCTCATCTGTCAGTACTGCTGCTGCACGTTTCCAGGATATCTCCCTTAATCCTCAGAAGTTGGCAGGACAATGTGCTAAGTTGAAGTGCTGCATGAACTACGAGGTGGATCAATACATGGAATCCCTCAAGCGCCTACCTTCTCGTGAAATCTCGCTCCATACGCAGGACAATGAGTATTTTTTTGCGAAGGCTGATATCCTTGCTCACATGGTCACTTATTCTACTGACAAGAGGATGCTTGTGAATGAGAAGACCATCTCTGCTCGTCGTGCTTTCGAGATTATCCAGATGAATCGCAACGGGCAGAAACCTGCCTCTCTCGATGAGAAGGAAAGACAGGAAGCCCCAGTGTCAGTCGATTTGCTGGATCAAGGCGACATCAATCGTTTCGACAGCCAGAACAAGCGTCACAAAAAGAAGAAAAAGAAGCCTCACAATGGAGGAGGGGCGAGAGAATGAAACGTTTCCGTACATTCTTCATCTGTGTAGGGCTCCTCTGCTTGACTCTCCTCACGGCATGTGAGGACAATCTCTATTATACGCTCTATCAGGATATGCCAGAACATCTATGGGACAGCAATGATTCCCTCTGTTTCAGCATCCCTCCTGCTGAGCAAGACTTGGATGTGGCTGTCACCCTTGGGGTACGTACCACTCCCTCCTTCCGTTACAAGGACGTTGTGGCACGTGCAGAATTGCTGGATGGCGATTCTGTCATCTCTTCTACACCCATGACCATCACGCTCTACAATAGTGGGGGAGAGGAAACCGCTAAAGGCATTATCGTGAAGGAGAATTACTCCAAGCCGCAATCACTCCACATGCGGGCAAACCACCAATATACCTTGCGTGTCTCCCATCTTATGCGCCTCAATCCTTTGGATGAAGTGCAGAGTGTGGGCATCATCGTGGAACGTTGATTTTTATTCTCCCCACAATGGCTCATCCAGCCTCTGGAAACGGAATTGTTCAAGTGCTTCGGCAAACACCTCAGATAGGTTTGCCATTCTTCCCATGCTCTTCACATAAGGGTTGATAAATCGCTTTTTTGACACCACAATCTTGGCACCCTCATGGTTGCCTTTGTGAATATGGCGCAATGCCCTGAATTTCTCCCAATCCTTCCATGCCTCCTCATCCTGATGGAGTAGGGCGATGACCTCACTTTCTGTCCTGTACAAGTCTTGCTTGCTGAGCACACCCCTGTCAATGTGTTGGCACAGCAGTTCCGACAACGTCTGCATGGCAAACCTGTCTTCGTCTGCCACATAGATTCTCGAAGTGTCCAATGCTGCCAAACAAAATGCTTCTGCTGTCTGGACATCCTGAAACATCAATTCATCCTCACCTTCTTCATTCTTGCCCACCATCAGTTGGTCATACCATTCCATGACCTTTTCCTTTGGTGCAATGCGGTAGTTCACGAGGTTCGACAACGTGTATTCCAAGCGGTCTGCTGACAGTTTGGGTGAGTCATTGTCGGCAATGGGATATTGATGATAGTCTGCCACTTCCTCCAAGGTGATGCCCCATTCCTTCAGTCTTGTCATGATTTCAGGCGATGACTCAATCAGCGTTGCTGTGCCGCTTTCTGTCGATTCCTGCTTGATGTGGTCACCATTCAGAAAATCCACCACATGCGCAAATGTCGGTGTGGCGATGTCGTGCAACAACGCTGCAATCGTCTGCTGCTTGTCTTGTGTGAAGTGCCATACAATCAATGCGCATCCCACACTATGCTGATACCTCGAATACTTGTCCAACCCTTGAAACATCGGGAACGACGTGTACTCACATCCACAGTGCATGCCCACATCCTTCAATCGTTGCATGGCTGGTGCCTCTGCTACTAGTGTGATGAACTCAGGAATCGAGGGGTGATAAATCTTCCACATATCATTTCTTCTTTGGGGCTACAAAGATACGGAAAAATCCCCACTTTTTTGTGAGTTTGACGAAAAAGATGTACCTTTGCACATTATGAAGAGACTTCATCCCATCATGTTGGCTGGTACGGGCAGTGATGTGGGCAAGAGCATCCTTGCCACAGCGTTGTGCCGTATATTTTTGCAAGATGGCTACCATCCTGCGCCTTTCAAGGCACAGAACATGGCACTCAATTCCTATGCCACCCCCGAAGGGCTGGAGATAGGTCGTGCCCAATCCGTACAAGCGGAAGCGGCGGGTGTCCCTTGCCACACCGACATGAATCCTCTCCTCCTGAAGCCTCAAAGTGACCACACCAGCCAAGTCGTCCTTCATGGCATCCCTATTGGTAATCGCGATGCCTACGACTTCTGGCGTAAAGCCGACCCATCCAGCCCCATCTCGCCCATTCACCTCACTCAACCTATTGATTTCCGCGCCGAAGTCCACTCTGCCTTCGACCGCCTTGCTTCCCAATACAATCCTATTGTCATGGAGGGTGCGGGCTCTATCTCCGAAATCAATCTCCGTGACCATGACCTCGTCAATATGCCCATGGCTCGTCATGCCCATGCCGATGTGATTCTGGTGGGTGACATCGATAGGGGAGGGGTCTTCGCTTCTGTCTATGGTAGCATTGCCCTCCAGACTCCCGAGGATAAGCAACTCATCAAGGGCATCATCATCAACAAGTTCCGGGGTGACTTGCGCCTCTTCGAAGATGGACGAAAGATGCTCGAAGACCTCTGTGGTATCCCTGTCTTGGGCGTGGTGCCATACTACAAGGACATCCACATCGAGGAAGAAGACAGCGTGGATCTTGCCATGAAATCTTTCACGGCAGAGAAAGGGCATGTGAATGTGGCAGTAGTATTGTTGAGACATCTCTCCAACTTCACGGATTTCAATGTTCTCGAACGTGACCCTCGTGTACATCTCTTCTATACCAACAATACCGATGACCTCCTGAAGAGTGATATCATCCTCATCCCTGGCTCAAAATCAACTCTTAGCGACCTCTACGAATTGCGTCGCAATGGGGCGGCACAAGCCATTATCCGTGCACATCGTGAGGGTGCCACTGTCATGGGCATCTGTGGTGGTTACCAGATGATGGGTATGGAGGTGTGTGACCCACAACATCTCGAGGGTGATATGGAACGCTTGCCAGGATTGGGACTCCTGCCTGTCACCACCACCATCACACCCGAGAAGACCACCCGCCAGGTCACTTTCCAATTCGAGGGTCATGACTGTCAAGGTTATGAGATCCATCAGGGTGTTACTTCTGCTCAGACTCCTATTGTGGATGCTGACCGTTGCATAGGCACCTACATTCATGGCATCCTTGACAATGCTCCTGTTATTGACTACCTGCTTGCACCTTTCGCAGAGAAAATCAAACAGCGCCGCCAGTCTTTCGACTACCATACTTTCAAGGAACAGCAGTACAACCTCCTGGCTGACCATGTGCGTCAACATCTCGACATGGACAAACTCTATCAAATCTTACAAGGCAATGATTAAGGGACATGGTGACGACATCTACAGTTATTCGGGCATCTGTATGAACTTCAGTTCTAACATCTATGCCCATGCCTTCCTTCAACAGTTGGAGGAACACTTATGCAGCCACATGGATGTCATCCGTTCCTATCCAGAACCCTCTCCCCGTTCCTTGGAGGTGCTCATTGCCGAGAAACATGGGGTCTCTCCTGACGAAGTGCTAGTGACCAGTGGTGCTACCGATGCCATCTACCTCATCGCACAAGCCTTCCGAGAAAGACTTACCTTCCGTGTCTTTTCTCCCACCTTCTCCGAATATGAAGATGCCAGTCGTCTCTTTGGCTACGAAGAAGCAGACAATGCTGCTCTCTGCTGGCTTTGCAATCCTAACAACCCCACAGGCGAGGCTTTTTCTGTTTCCTGTATCAAAGACTTGGCTACCCAACACGAGTTGCTTGTCATTGACCAGTCTTACGAGGACTACACCCTTGCTCCTATGCTCTCTCCTCAAAAAGCCGTGCACATGGGCAATGTCCTGCAACTCCACTCCATGACCAAGCAGTATGCCATCCCAGGTCTCCGCATCGGCTATGTGGTGGCTTCTGCAAAGTTGATTGCCACTCTCCGCAACCACTACCGTCCTTGGGCAGTCAATGCCCTTGCTATCGAGGCAGGCAAGTTCTTGTTGCAGCACAATGAACTGAAGGTGCAACCCGATTTGAAAGAGACCCAACGCCTTCGTCAGGCTCTTTCCTGTCTTGCAGGTATTGATTGTGTCGACACCCAAACCAACTTCTTCCTCTGCACCATCCATCCCCATACCGCTGCCGAACTCAAAGACTACCTTGCCCAGCATCATGGCATCCTCATTCGTGATGCCTCTAACTTCCGGGGACTCACCCCTCATCATTTCCGCATTGCCACGCAGTCACCCCAAGAGAATGATGCATTGGTGGATGCCATCAAAGAGTTCATCAAGTTGAAAAATTGAAGTTTCGATGCCTACATGGTTATTCATCATATTACCCCTTCTCCTTGGTTGGCTCCTTGACCTCCTGTTTGGCGACCCACAATGGTTGCCACATCCCGTCGTAGGCTTTGGTAAGATGATTGCCACAGGGGAACGTTGGCTCAACAAAGGCACGCACCGCAAACTGAAGGGTGCCCTGCTCACCCTCTTCTTGGTAGGACTTGTCTTTGCCGTCACATGGACTCTTCTCTATGTCACATCAGGTGTAATGGGAAACTTTCATTTTTGGCTACGCCGAGCTGAAGGTTCACTTTTCACTTTTCACTTTTCACTTAAGGTGCTTCTCATTTTCTTCTGCCTTGCTGG
>JBGUGM010000065.1:0-11116 GCA_045111535.1 Bacteroidaceae bacterium | reverse complement strand
ACCCCTACGTCCCGAACGTAGTGCGCTACCAACTGCGCTACATCCCGATACCTTTTTTTCTTTCGGCGTGCAAAGGTAGTAAAAATAATTGATAATTGTGGTCTTTTCAGGGAAGATTGCAAACCAAATGTTGCAACTCTTTCGTATAAGTGGTCAAAAAAGGGTGTGGAAATGATAAATATATGAAAAAAAGAGGAAAAGATGTGCGCTGGGCTTTGCCCAAAGCGGAGAAATGCGTACCTTTGTGCTTGATTTTGTAAATTTTGGTAAAAAGAGATTCATTTCATTATATTTAAACACAAAAGTATTATGGCATTAGATTTGACAAAGTATGGTATCACTGGCTCTACAGTGATTGCGCACAATCCTTCTTACGAAGAACTTTACAAGGCTGAAATCAACCCATCTCTTGAAGGTTATGAGAAGGGTAAGGAGACTGAACTCGGTGCAGTGAACGTGATGACTGGTATCTTCACGGGCCGTTCTCCTAAGGATAAGTACATCGTTGACAACGATGAGAGCCACAACAACGTATGGTGGACTTCTGAGGAGTACAAGAACGATAACCACCCCATGACTGAGGATGTTTGGGCAAAGGTGAAGGATATCGCTATCAAGGAGCTCTCTAACAAGCAGCTCTATGTAGTTGACGCTTTCTGCGGTGCAAACGAGGCTACTCGTCTGGCTGTGCGCTTCATCGTTGAGGTTGCTTGGCAGGCTCACTTCATCAAGAATATGTTCATCCAGCCAACTGAGGCTGAACTCGCTAAGTTCGAGCCAAACTTCGTTATCTTCAACGCTTCTAAGGCTAAGGTTGAGAACTACAAGGAGTTGGGTCTGAACTCTGACACTTGTGTTGCTTTCAACACTAAGAGCCGTGAGCAGGTGATCATCAACACTTGGTACGGTGGTGAGATGAAGAAGGGTATGTTCTCTATGCAGAACTACTACCTCCCACTCCAGGGCATCGCTTCTATGCACTGCTCTGCTAACACCGACATGGAAGGTAAGAACACTGCTATCTTCTTCGGTCTCTCTGGTACAGGTAAGACTACCCTCTCTACTGATCCTAAGCGTCTCCTCATCGGTGACGACGAGCACGGATGGGACGACGAGGGCGTGTTCAACCTCGAAGGTGGTTGCTACGCTAAGGTGATCAACCTCTCTAAGGAGAATGAGCCTGACATCTACGGCGCTATCAAGCGTGACGCTCTCCTCGAGAACGTGACTGTGGCTGAGGATGGCAAGATCGACTTCGCTGACAAGAGCGTGACTGAGAACACTCGCGTATCTTATCCTATCGACCACATCAAGAACATCGTGAAGAAGGTGGCTGGCAAGAGCGCAGGTCCTGCTGCTAAGAATGTGATCTTCCTTTCTGCTGACGCATTCGGCGTACTGCCTCCAGTATCTATCCTCACTCCTGAGCAGACTCAGTACTATTTCCTCTCTGGCTTCACTGCAAAACTCGCAGGTACAGAGCGCGGTATCACTGAGCCAACTCCAACTTTCTCTGCTTGCTTCGGTCAGGCATTCCTCGAGTTGCACCCAACTAAGTACGCTGAGGAACTCGTGAAGAAGATGCAGAAGAGCGGTGCTAAGGCTTACCTCGTGAACACTGGTTGGAACGGTACTGGCAAGCGTATCTCTATTCCAGATACTCGTGGTATCATCGACGCTATCCTTGACGGTTCTATCCTCAAGGCTGAGACGAAGAAGATTCCTTTCTTCGACTTCGAGGTACCAACATCTCTGCCAAACGTGAACCCTGCTATCCTCGACCCACGCGACACTTACGCTGACGTGAAGACTTGGGAAGAGAAGGCTAAGGATCTCGCTGGTCGCTTCATCAAGAACTTCAACAAGTACACCACTAACGAGGCAGGTAAGGCTCTCGTTGCTGCTGGTCCAAAACTTTAACCGAAGAAACAGCGAGTGCAAGGCCAAACTTGTTTGAGCCTTGCCGAGTCGTGACTGAGGAAGACGAAGTCAATAGGAAGTTTTTACTCTTGTTAATATACAGAGGAGTGGCATCCGATCAATTCGGGTGCCACTTTTTTCGTGGATTTTTCTCTTTTCACTTTCCACTTTTCACTTTTTTTGCTACCTTTGTAGCGAAAAGAAAAAGACAAATGGCAAAACAAAAGTTTTATGTCGTGTGGAACGGAGCCAACGCAGGAATTTACACCTCGTGGGAAGCCTGCGAAGCAGCCGTGAAAGGCGTCTCTGGCGTGAAATATCAGTCTTTCAAGACAGAAGCCGAAGCGAAAGAGGCGTTTGAGATGGGAACTCCCCAACCCCCGAAGGGGGAGGGCTCACGCGATGTGCCCCAAGAAACTGAAAAGAATCACGAAGAATGTGTGAACCCTGCCATCAACGAATCCATTGCTGTGGATGCTGCTTGCAGTGGCAACCCTGGCAAGATGGAGTATCGAGGGGTGTATCTGCGCACAGGCAAGGAAATCTTCCACTATGGTCCTGTATGGGGCACGAACAACATCGGGGAGTTCTTGGCAATCGTGCATGGACTTGCCCTGCTGAAACAGAAGGGATTGGACACCATGCCCATCTACAGCGACAGCGTGAATGCACAACTGTGGGTGAAGCGGAAGAAGTGCAAGACCACCTTGGAGCGGAACGAGAAGAGTGAAGCCCTGTATCAACTTATCGAACGGGCAGAGACATGGCTGAAGAACAACACCTATCAGAACCCCATCATCAAGTGGCCAACGGAAGAATGGGGAGAGATACCTGCTGATTTCGGAAGAAAGCATTAAAAATTCCTAACTCCTAACTCCTAACTCCTAACTTTTTATTATCTTTGCAAGGAAATCCAAAACTATACATATCTAATATATGGGAAAGGTTCTTATCATCGGTGCAGGAGGCGTTGCCTCAGTGGCTGCACACAAGGTCGCTCAGAACAGCGACGTGTTTACTGACATCATGATTGCCAGCCGCACGGAGTCGAAGTGCAAGGCATTGGCAAAGGCGATAGAAGACAAGGGCTTGGTGCCAAAGGGCAGTATCCAGACAGCACGTGTGGATGCTGACAACGTACCTGAACTGGTGGCACTCTTCAACAGTTACAAGCCCGACCTCGTGATGAACTTGGCACTGCCTTATCAGGACTTGACCATCATGGAGGCTTGTCTGCAGAGCGGTGTAAGTTACCTCGACACCGCTAACTATGAGCCCAAGGACGAGGCACACTTCGAGTACTCTTGGCAATGGGCATTCAAGGAGCGTTTTGAGCAGGCAGGACTCACTGCCATCCTCGGTTGTGGCTTCGACCCAGGTGTGACGAGCATCTACACTGCCTACGCAGCCAAGCACCATTTCGACGAGATTCAGTATCTGGACATCGTCGATTGCAATGCAGGTGACCACCACAAGGCATTTGCCACGAACTTCAACCCCGAAATCAATATCCGCGAGATTACCCAGAAGGGACTCTACTGGGAAGATGGAAAGTGGGTGGAGACAGAGCCACTGGAGATTCACAAGCCTCTCAACTATCCCGAGATTGGTCCAAAGGAGTCTTATCTCCTCCACCACGAGGAGATTGAGTCATTGGTAAAGAATTACCCCACCATCAAGCGTGCACGTTTCTGGATGACCTTTGGCGAGCAATACCTGAAGCATCTGGATGTGATTCAGAACATTGGCATGAGCCGCATCGATGAGATTGAATACACAGCAGAGGCTGCTGATGGCAGTGGTCCTGTGAAGGTAAAAATTGTGCCTCTGCAGTTCTTGAAGGCTGTGCTGCCTAACCCACAAGACTTGGGTGAGAACTACGAAGGACAGACAAGTATCGGATGCCGCATCCGAGGCATCAAGGACGGCAAAGAGCGCACCTACTACGTCTATAACAACTGCTCTCACCGTGCTGCCTACGAAGAGACGGGTATGCAGGGCGTAAGTTACACAACAGGTGTACCTGCCATGATTGGTGCGATGATGTTCATGAAGGGCATCTGGAAGCGCCCAGGTGTATGGAACGTCGAAGAGTTCGACCCCGACCCCTTCATGGAGCAACTGAACAAGCAAGGACTGCCATGGCACGAAATATTCGACGGCGATTTGGAGTTGTAATGCCCAAGACTGCATGGAAATCTACACCCTCATCCGACTGTACCAACGTATTAGGAGCCCGAAAATCAAACTGATGGGGATACTGACGCTCCACTTACTGCGACGCAGGTATCTCAATCTGTCTTTCGACCCCATCCTCAGTTGCAACCTCCGTTGTCGCATGTGCTATTTCAGTGACCCAGACGTTCGCAAGGAATTATACGGAAGTTTCACGGATGATGACATGCAAGCCATTGCACGTTCCCTCTTCCACAGGGTGTTACGACTGCAGATAGGATGTGGTGCAGAACCCACGACATACAAGCATTTGGATCATGTGGTCAGATTGGCTTCGGAACATGGCGTTCCACACATCTCCATCACGACCAACGGGCAGTTGCTGACACTGGAACAGTTGAGACAACTGGTGCAATATGGAGTCAACGAGTTGATTTTGTCTGCACACGGCATGTCAGAGCAGGTTTATGAGGAGATGATGCCCCATGCGAGTTTCGCGAAGTTCCTGCAAACTCTCGAGCATCTGAGGACTGTGAAGGAGGAGCATCCACAACTGAAGGTCAGACTGAATTACACCATCAATGAAGATAACATCAAAGACCTGAAGTTGCTTCCACAGGTGTTTTCCAGCATGAAGCCAGACGTCATCCAACTGAGGCCTATCCAGAAGATCGGTGATTCTGCCTACAATAACTTCTCTATGGAACAGATGATTCAATTGTATGACGAATACGTGATGACAGTGGTCAACTTCTGTGAGAAGAACGGCATTACCTGCATCTATCCAAAGAAGGAGGATTTGACCTCTATCGACAACGAGAATGCTGTAGCAAACCACATCAATTCTGTGATTGAGATGCTACCATACTTCCAATTGGCACCGTTCAAAGGATGGAAAGAGAAGATAGACCCCTATCACGAGACCTTCGAAGACTACTGCCAACGTACCCATCGGGTGAAGCAGATGTTCAATTTGCTCTTTGGTAGGGTGAAAGAAGAACAGACGGAAGAAGAGGGTGTCACAAAAGCATTAAATTACACTATCAAATAAAACTATACTTTATGGCAAAAGAAAAGAAAGAAGAGGCGAACTTGACGCCTCAGCAGCAGAAGATGAAGGCACTTCAGGCTGCGATGGAAAAGATAGAGAAGAGTTTCGGTAAGGGTGCCATCATGAAGATGGGCGAGGAGAACATCGAGCACATTGATGTGATTCCTTCAGGCTCCATCGGGCTGAACGCCGCACTGGGTGTAGGTGGCTATCCGAAGGGACGCATCATCGAGATCTTCGGTCCTGAATCCTCTGGTAAGACCACCTTGGCAATTCATGCCATCGCTGAATGTCAGAAGGCAGGTGGTGTGGCTGCTTTCATCGATGCAGAGCACGCTTTCGACCGCTTCTATGCAGAGAAGTTGGGTGTAGATATTGCCAACCTCCTCATCAGCCAGCCCGACAACGGCGAACAGGCGTTGGAGATTGCTGACCAACTCATCCGTTCCAGTGCTGTGGATATCATCGTGATTGACTCTGTGGCTGCCCTCACACCAAAGGCTGAGATTGAGGGCGATATGGGCGACAGCAAGGTGGGTCTCCATGCCCGCTTGATGAGTCAGGCACTCCGCAAACTCACAGGCACCATCAACAAGACCAACACTACCTGCATCTTCATCAACCAGTTGCGTGAGAAGATTGGCGTGATGTTCGGCAACCCTGAAACCACGACAGGTGGTAATGCCTTGAAGTTCTATGCCAGCGTTCGTATCGATGTGCGCAAGAGCACACCCATCAAGAACGGTGATGAGATTCTTGGCAATTTGACCAAGATTAAGATTGTGAAGAACAAGGTGGCTCCTCCATTCCGTCGCTGCGAGTTCGACATCATGTATGGCGAAGGCATCAGCAAGAGCGGTGAACTCGTTGACCTTGGCGTGGATGCAGGCGTTCTCCAGAAGAGCGGCAGTTGGTACAATTATGAAGGCACTCGTCTGGCACAAGGTCGTGATGCCACCAAGCAACTCATGATTGACAACCCCGAACTGGCAGAGGAGATTGAAAAGAAAATCATGGCAAAGATTTCGGGTAGCGACTTCGTTTCCTCCTCAAAGGGAGAAGATGAAAATATGGATTAAGGATTTGACTTTTCTCAAAAGGACACAAATAAGAGAAGCCCCAGATGCACGAACATCCAGGGCTTCTCTTATTCATTTACCTTTCACAATCCTTTTTATCTCATTCAACTTGTTCAATGCCTCCAAAGGCGTGAGGCTATTGATGTCGAGATTCATGATTTCATCCCGTATCTGACACAGCACAGGGTCATCCAACTGGAAGAAACTCAACTGCATGCCGCTCTTACTCACCGTCTGAATGCTCTCTGTCTTCGGGCGACTAATGCCATCGCCAGAGTTGTTTGCCTCCAATTCCTTCAACACCTGCTCGGCTCTCGCCACCACATTCGGTGCCATGCCCGCAATCTTTGCCACATGGATACCGAACGAGTGCTCACTACCTCCAGGCAGGAGTTTACGCATGAAGATAACCTGTCCATTCACCTCCTTCACGCTCACGTTGAAGTTTTTCACCCTCGGCAACATCTTCTCCATCTCGTTCAGTTCGTGGTAGTGTGTGGCAAAAAGCGTCCTCGCATGTGCCTTGGCATTCTCGTGGATATGTTCCACAATCGCCCATGCAATCGAGATACCGTCATACGTCGAAGTGCCACGTCCCAACTCGTCAAACAGCACCAACGAACGGGCACTCAAGTTGTTTAAGATGCTGGCAGCCTCGTTCATCTCCACCATGAACGTTGATTCGCCCACCGAGATATTATCCGATGCGCCCACACGGGTGAAAATCTTGTCTGTCAAGCCAATCCTCGCACTGTCAGCAGGCACGAAACTGCCTATCTGTGCCAAGATGGTAATGAGTGCCGTCTGTCGCAGGAGTGCTGACTTTCCCGCCATGTTAGGACCCGTCAGGATGATGATCTGCTGCTTGTCCGAATCGAGATAGAGATCATTCGCCACATACTCCTCGCCTACAGGCATCTGCCGCTCAATCACGGGGTGTCTGCCTTGCTTGATGTCAATGATAAGACTCTCATCCACCACAGGACGGTTGTAACGGTACTCCTTCGCTGCCATTGCAAACGACAGCAGACAGTCCATCTGACCAATCAAATGGGCATTCGTCTGTATTTGAGGAATATAATTCGCTGCATCCACCACCAGTTCATTGAACAATCGCATCTCCAGGCTCAGTATTTTCTCCTCTGCACCCAATATCTTCTCCTCATACTCCTTCAACTCCTGCGTGATGTATCGTTCCGCCTGTGTCAGCGTCTGCTTACGTATCCAGTCCTGCGGCACCATGTCCTTGTACGTGTTCCTCACCTCCATGTAGTAGCCAAACACGTTGTTGAAACCAATCTTCAGGCTCTGGATACCCGTTGCCTCTGCCTCCCTCTGCTGAATCTGCAAGAGGTAATCCTTACCCGAAAAGGCAATCTTGCGCAGTTCATCCAATTCGCTGTTCACCCCGTCGGCAATCACCCCACCCTTGTTCAGCATCACAGGAGGCGAAGGATTCAGTTCCTTCTCGATGCGGTCACGTAAGGCGATGCAAGCATCCAATTGTTCCCCTATCCGTTGTAGGCTCCCGCTGTCTGCCTCCATGCAGAGGTTCTTGATGGGTTCTATGGCTTTCAGTGCCAACATCAACTGCACCATCTCACGCGGATTCACACGCCCCACTGCCACTTTGCTGGCAATGCGCTCCAAGTCACCAATCTGATGCAGCAGTTCCTCAATGGTATCCCGCAGGTCAGGCTCCTTGAAGAAGTACTCCACCACGTTCTGACGCTCCACAATGGGCTTCACCTCCTTCAGAGGAAATACCACCCATCGCCTCAACATTCTCGCACCCATCGGGCTCACCGTCTTGTCAATCACCGACAAGAGGCTGTTGCCGCCCTCGTTCATCGTACCCAACAGTTCCAGGCTTCTCACCGTGAACTTGTCCATCCTCACATAGCGGTTCTCCTCTATCTGTCGAATGCTGCGGATATGTGAGATGTGCGTGTGCAGAGTCTGTTCAAGATAGTACAGCACCGCACCAGCCGCCACAATACCGTTCTTCAGGTGCTCTACACCATAGCCCTTCAGGTTCTTCGTACCGAAATGCGACAAGAGTTTCTTCCGTGCCGACTCATCCGTATAAATCCAATCATCCAGTTCGTAGGTGAAGAACTTGCTGCCAAAGTTACCCTCAAACATCGGGCGCTTGCCCCGTTCAAAAAGCACCTCCTTCGGCGAGAAATTCGTCAGGAGTTTATCCACATAGTCTGCCGTACCCTCCGCACACAGGAACTCACCCGTCGAGATGTCCAGCAATGCCACACCACATGCCGATTTTCCCAGATGCACCGAAGCCAAGAAATTGTTCTCCTTCACATTCAGCACATTGTCCGTCAGCGCCACACCTGGTGTCACCAGTTCCGTGATGCCACGCTTCACCAACTTCTTCGCCAGTTTCGGGTCTTCCAACTGGTCACAAATCGCCACACGCTTTCCTGCTCGAATCAGTTTGGGCAGATACGAATCCAACGCATGATAAGGGAAACCAGCCATCGCCGTACCGCTGGCTGACGTACCAGCCACGCTGCTCCTCTTTGTCAGGGTGATGCCCAGAATCTCTGCCGCCACACTCGCATCCTCATTATAAGTCTCGTAGAAGTCACCACAACGAAACAGCAACAAAGCATCGGGATGCTTTGCCTTAAAATCGTAAAACTGCCTCATCATCGGCGTCAGTTCTTCCTTCTTCGCCATAGTTTCAAGTATTTGGGGACAAAGTTAGTGAAAAAACTTAAAAATTGGTGTTATAAAAGTTGAAAAAGAAACAATTGTGGGGATTTCTTGTTAATTTTGCAGCCGATTCGATGAAGTATGGATATACGGTTATGAGGTTATACGGTCATGCGGTCATACGGTTCATGGTGCTGTCGGCAGTCCTGCTGATGGCAACCTCCTTGTGTCAGGCACAGGAAGTCGTCGCCAACCGTGAGACCGACCGAGCCATGACAGGCGAACCCATTTTCTCCCACGGCATGTACTACACCGGCATGGTCAACTACGAAGGCGAGATGATACCCAGTTTCCTCTTCGCCGACTACTACGTGTTCGGCAAACTCGTCTTCAAGAACAAAGCCCAAGCCAAGAAATACTACAAGATAGCCAACAACATCAAAAAAGTCTATCCCATCGCCTGCGAGATACGCCAGACCGTCGATAAGACCATCGCACACATGGACTCCCTTCCCACCAAGAAAGAGAAGGATGCCTATCTTAAGCAGCAGGAGAAGGAACTCAAAGCCGTCTATTACCCCAAACTCAAGAAACTCACCTTCGCACAGGGCAAACTCCTCATCAAACTCATTGACCGCCAGTGCGACATGACCGGCTACGACCTCATCAAGAAATACATGGGTGGCTTCAAGGCAGGTTTCTACAATGCCTTTGCCTCTCTCTTCGGAGCCAGCCTCAAGAAAGAATACGACCCCGAAGTGGATGACCGCCTCACCGAACGAGCCATCCTCCTCATCGAATCAGGGCAAATGTAATGCGGAAACTGAAAATCACCGAGATGGGACGCATGAACGTGGAAGAGTTCCGTGCGTCAGAAAAGATGCCCCTCATCATCGTGCTCGACGACGTGAGGAGCATGTACAACGTAGGCAGTGTGTTCCGCACCGCCGATGCCTTCCGTGTCGAAGCCATCTACCTCTGTGGCATCACCGCCCAACCGCCCCATCCCGAAATACACAAGACCGCCCTCGGAGCCGAAGACACCGTCGCATGGCAACACTTCCCCACCGCCCTCGATGCCGTCAACACCCTCAAACAACAAGGCTACACCGTCTATTCCATCGAGCAATGCGAGGGCTCCACCATGCTAAATGATTTGTCAACTGTCAACTGTCAACTGTCAACTGTCAACTCCAAATACGCTCTCATCCTCGGCAACGAAGTCAAAGGTGTGCATCAGGAAGTGGTTGATGCCTCCGATGGTTGCATCGAGATTCCCCAATTTGGCACCAAGCACTCCCTCAACGTCAGCACCACCGCCGGCATTGTCATCTGGGAATTCGCCAAACGCCTGCTGATGTAGGCTTTCGCACTTCTCTACTTGAACTTCAACGTGTGAGAGTCAATGAAATCAGCATTCTTAATGGTGATGTAAGGCTCTGTCGTGTATATAGCGCCTGTTTCGGCATTGTAGTAGCATATATACGCCTTTTCGTTGCTTCCTGGCATATTGTACAGGGTAAGCACCCACGTGTTGTCCTCTTTGACTGATTCATCGTATGTCGTCACTCCGCAACACACATCACCAATAAACGCAGCCATCTTGTCACCCTCACCCACTTTGCACGGCAGATCCGGAGGCAGCATGAAGGCACCCACTGCCATCGGGCAGAAAGTGAAAAGGAATGCCTCATCATCACCCACCGTTTCTTCTGTCACGCTAAATTCATCCTGCAACACGTAAGTCTTGTCCCTTTCTGCATTGTAGTATTGCAGTTCCACCTCGTTCTCTCCTGGTCTGTAGGGAACGAGGAGCATGAAGCAATCAAGAGAAGAGTCTTCGTCTTCAGAGTCGTCAAAGAAGGGCACTGGTGCACAGATATCCCTCACCTCGCCATCCACGATGGCAGCCATGCGATCCCCCTCTGTCACATGGGCACCCAACTCCATTGAGAGAAAGACGATAGCAGTCATGCTGTTCTCGTAATCAAAGAAATCAACCACCTGCCATTCTGGCATTCCATCAATAACACCTTTGATGTTGTCCAAATTAAGCACCCACGTGGATACGTCCTTCGCTGGCTCACGCTGAAAACCTCCACCATTGTTGTTGTTCACATCGTCATCATCTGACGAACTGCACCCCCACAATAGGGTGAGGGCTGCAGTTATCATGAATACTGAATATATCTTTTTCATTGTCTTGTATTTTTAC
>JBGUGM010000064.1:0-2525 GCA_045111535.1 Bacteroidaceae bacterium | reverse complement strand
ATACATTTAAATATGGTGACAAAGATGGTGCAAATCGAATGCAGAAAGCTTGCTTTTTGCTGAGATGCAGCCCATTTTCGCAACTTTTGTTGCAAAATTACCAATTATCAGCGTAAAATCACTATCTTTGTAGCAAGTTTTGAGAATAATTAGGATTTAGAGATGGGTAACATCAAGATAATCAAAGGTGTATTTGACACTAAACTGGAGTTGGAACATGCTGGTATCAAGGCTGGATTTCCCAGTCCTGCTGATGACTATAGGCACGAGACGCTGGACTTTAATCGTGACTATATCCGTCACCCAGAAGCCTCGTTTTATGGCGACGTGGAGGGTGATTCGATGAGGGATGCAGGACTTTTGGACGGTGACCGTGTGATTATCGACAGGGCTGTGGAGCCACATGACGGCTCTATTGTCGTGGCATGGTGGGACGGTGGCTTCACGATGAAGTTCCTCGATCTGACACATCGGAAAGACGGTTACATTGAATTGCGCCCTGCCAACCCCGATTACCCTGTCTTCAAGGTCAATGATCCTGAGAACTTCCAGATTTGGGGCACGGTGATTCACCTGATTCGAACATTTGAAAAACTGTAGAAACGATGTATGGTATAGCTGACTTGGACAACTGTTACTGCTCATGTGAGAAGGTTTTCCGGCCTGATTTGGAGGGAAAGCCTATCGTGGTTCTGTCGAACAATGACGGTTGTGTAGTGGCTCGTTCCAATGAGGCTAAGAAGATGGGCATCAAGGAGGGTACACCATATTTTCAGTTGGCTCAGTTGTTCCCTGGGCAGAAGATTGCAGTATTCTCCTCGAACTATGAACTTTATGGAGAACTGACTGGCCGTGTAGTGAGCATCATCCGCCAAGAGACACCAGCCTATTTCCGCTACTCGATTGATGAATGCTTCATGTATCTCGATGGTATTCAGCTGGACAAATTGCAGACGTGGGGCGAGAACCTGCATAAGCGAGTGAAGCGCGAGGTGGGACTTCCAATCAGCATCGGATTGGCTCCCAACAAGACGTTGGCAAAGATTGCCTCGAAACTGGCGAAGAAATATGCAGCCTATAAGCATTGCTGCATGATTGATACGGACTACAAAAGGGAGAAGGCGCTTGAATGGTGTCCCATCGAAGATGTGTGGGGCATCGGCAGACGCTATGCTGCCAAACTGCAGGCACTTGGCTGCAAGACGGCCCTCGACTTTGCCAAGCATCATAAGGACTGGGTACGACTGACGTTCAACAACATCAATATCGTCAGAACGTGGCAGGAACTGAACGGTGAGGATGCCGTGCCGAATGAGGAATTGGCCAAGAAGAAAAGCATCTGCACCAGCCGCTCGTTCAATGGCATGATAAGCGACAAGGACACCCTGCGCACTCACATTGCCAACTATGCCGCCCGTTGTGCTGAGAAACTGAGGATGCAGAAGACGGTGGCAACCACCGTTGGCGTGTTTGTGAATACGAATGCCTTCCGTGAAGACCTGGCACAATACTGGAACTTTCAGGAAACACGGCTCGTCACTCCCACCAGTTCTACTATTCCCATTGTTCAGGCGGCTCACGATGTGCTTGACCGCATTTTCATACAGGGCTATCAATACAAGAAGGCAGGTGTCATCGTGATGGGGATTTCTCCTGACTCACCCATCCAGCAAGACTTGTTTGACCTGAATGCCGAACAGATTCAGAAGATGCGCCGTCTCGATGAAGTGATAGACCGCATCAACCGCATGCATGGCTCTGAAACAATCGTCATTGGGGCCCAGCAATACACTCAAAAAAATGGCAAAGGCCAGGCTGCGATTGAGCGAGAGCAGAGTCAAGCTTGCTTGGGCTCTGCCGAGCGTAAGCAGGCTCGACCGAAGGTCAAGGCCGAAGTCTTTGCTAATGCCATTAAGCACGATTTCAGGAGTAAGAATCCGACCACCCGTTGGGGTGACATTATAAAACTCCGCTGAAAATAGAAGGGATATGAAAAAGATAGCACTCATTACCATCAGTCTCCTATGTTCAATAGTGATTCAGGCACAGGGCGTTAAGGGCTTCGTCAACAAGCAACTACAGACTTATCCTCAGTTACGTTTGCTCGACCTGTATAAGACGTGCTTTCAGGACTACATGGGGGCAGAGCATCTTGTGTCGGACAGACAAAGAGTAAAGGCATATCTCGACGAGGAACTAAGCACGACAACGCTTGATGACCTGATGCCCTAGGATAGTAGAACGTGGTATCTTCGAACGAGAGTTAAAACCATTGATAGAGCACAAGTATTTACAAAACAAAAACAATGATATGGATGACAAGAAATAAATATAAGATAGTTACCCTATGTGGTAGCACCCGTTTCAAGGATCAGTTCCTGGAAACCCAGAAACGACTGACTTTGGAAGGTTGCATAGTCATCAGCGTTGGCCTATTCGGTCATTCTGGTGACGAAGAGGTATGGAAACCTGGCACTAAGGAAATGCTTATCATCGCCATGCAGCAGATGCACATCGGCGACAAG
>JBGUGM010000063.1:0-1871 GCA_045111535.1 Bacteroidaceae bacterium | reverse complement strand
ATTGATGCTGGTGCTGTTGCAGTGACAGCTAAGAGCTATACGCGTAAATACGGTGAAGCGAATCCAGTATTCGAATATGAGGTTGTTGGTGAAGCATTGGTGGGAACTCCTGAAATATTTTGTGAGGCGACAAAGGCCTCACCTGCCGGTACTTACGATATTGTGGTGAAGCAGGGTACGGTAAAGAACTATAATGTGACTTATGTGGCAGGTAAACTGACCATTACTAAAGCTCAATTGGCTGTTGGTGTGAAAGATGTAACCATTACTGAAGGTGATGCCATCCCTGCCTTTACACTGACCTATAGTGGTTTTCTCAACAAAGATACTGACGCCACGGCTTTGACAGAGAAGCCTACAGCTACGACTACGGCAACAAGCAATTCTCCTGCTGGCACATATGACATCACGGTAAGTGGTGGTTCTGCTAAAAACTACGAACTTAGTTATACATCTGGTGTCTTGACGATTCTACAGAAGAAAGTGGAACTTCCTGGCGATGCAAACAATGATGGGGTGGTGAATGTGTTCGATGTGACTGCTATGGTGAACTACATTCTTGGTTCTCCAAGTGACAACTTCGTGTTCGATGCTGCTGACGTGAACGGCGATGGCATCGTGAATGTATTTGATGTGACGAAGGTGGTGAACATTATCTTAGGTGTAGATGTTGGAGCGAAAAGAAGAGACGAATAATCATTTTATTTTATATATAATTTAGTATTAATCATTTTAAATTTAAAGCGTATGAAAAAGAATTTTACTCTTTTGATGGCAATGTTGTTCGCGGTTGCAAGTAGTGCATTCGCTGATGACAAGTTGTATTTTGCAGACTTCGAAATTGAGCCAGGTGAAGAACTGGATGTAGAAGTCCTTCTGGACAACCCTGATGCAGAGTATCGTGACCTTCAGTTTGACCTTTATCTGCCAGAAGGCATCACGGTAGTGCAGGATGAGGACGAGGAGTTCATGGTGGATAAAGGTAGCCGATGCACCAAGAAGCACACCATTGGCTTCTCCTACACAGATGGACACTATGTATGCATGCTCTACAGCACCGCAAAGAATCCTCTCACAGGCAATAGTGGTGATATCCTGACCATCACATTGAAGGCAGATGACAATGTCGCACCAGGAGCAAAGACGGGTTCCTTCCGCAATGTTAGCCTCTCAAAGACAGATGCGACAGGTCCTACTTATGACGAGTTCGCTTTCGAAATCAAGGTGAAGGGTGAAGTTGATGCTATTGAGGATGTTGATGCCGAGGCTGCACCAGCAAACAAAAAGGTGTTCCGCAACGGAGCTATTATCATCATCCGTGATGGTAAGGAGTATACGCCTGTTGGCACTTTCGCCCAGTAAGGAGAAAGTGCTTTTCCTGAGACGATAAGGGTCTGACGATCTAACCTTTAGAAACCAAAAATTCGCAGAATTATGAGAAAGATCTTTTTTACATGGGCTCTCTTTTGTTTGAGTGCTGCTACCGCAATGGCACAGTCAAATAATAATGAAGACAACGTCATTAAGATAGACGAAGCCAATCATCGTGCTTGCCGTGCAGGTCAAGCATTGGTGAAGTTTAAGGACGAAAGTCCGGTTAGTGTTAAAAAACGTGCATCTGGTCGAATGAAGGTTAGTTCGTCAGCCTTACAGTCTGTTATTAATCAGTTGGGTGTCACTGACATGGAGCAGTTGATGCCTGTAGGTGGAAAAACGAAGATGCGAGCATCCGCACGTTTGCGTCGTGCCAATGGTGAGCAAATAGAGGATCGTGACATGTCAAGGTTGTATTTGGTGAATTTTGATGAGCATACTTCTGATGTCCATAAAGCTGTTGAAGCATTTGAGCAATTGGATGAAGTGGAGTTTGC
>JBGUGM010000062.1:0-2394 GCA_045111535.1 Bacteroidaceae bacterium | reverse complement strand
ATAGTACAAGAAGGTAGCCAAACCTTCGAGTGCCTGCTTCTTCTGGTTCTCAATCTCCAACTTGAACTTGATCTGTGCCTTGCAGATACCACGAATGTTAGCAATGTCGTGAAGCGATGCTGTGAGGCGTACACGCTGTCCAACCAGCACTGGCTGTCCAAACTTCATCTGATCCATGCCGTAGTTCACCAACATCTTCACGTTGTTAGCCTGAATCAGTTCCTGCCACAAGTAAGGAAGGAGAGACAGCGTCAGGTAACCATGCGCAATGGTGCTCTTGTAGGGGCTCTCCACTTTTGCACGCTCCGGATCCACATGAATCCACTGATGGTCATTCGTAGCATCGGCAAAGAGATTAATGCGCTCCTGCGAGATTTCGAGCCACTCACTCGTACCAATCACCTCACCCAGATGGGAGGCAAACTCGTCGTATGAATTGACAATAAGCTTTTCCATATACTTAACTTTTACTTTTCTAGGTGCAAAGGTAGGGAAAAAAGTGTGAACAAAAAAGGAAAAGACAAAAAAAGAGAGAATTGCACGGCAATTCTCTCCTTTGCTTCATCCAATTAAGCCTCAGCTTTCTTACCTGTGAGCTTTTCCTTGATGCGAGCCTTCTTACCTGTGAGTTTGCGCAGGTAGTACAGCTTAGCGCGACGCACCTTACCTACCTTGTTCACTTCGATAGAATCGATGTTAGGTGAGTTGAGTGGGAAAATACGCTCCACACCTACGGTGCCAGACATCTTGCGAACAGTGAAACGCTTCTTGTCCTGATGGCCTGCAATCTTGATGACTACGCCACGGTACAACTGAATACGCTCTTTCGTACCCTCGATAATCTTGTAAGCAACTGTTACAGTGTCACCTGCCTTGAACTCAGGGAACTGCTTTGGCTCAGAGGTCTGCATTGCCTCTTCAGCCACTTTAATTAAATCTACTGCCATTGTTTTGGTTTGATTTTAATAAAGAGTTACAGCGAAGCATTCTCCTTTTCAGAACATCGGAACACTGTTGTCCCGCGTCCTTGGGCTCTCTCCCTATCAGACAGCGGCTTCGCCAAAGCGGGTGCAAAGGTACGAAGTTTTTGCCACACCGCCAAACAAATTTGCATTTTTTTACTTGTTCACAATCACCAGACCACCATTGGTTGGGATGGTGACAGTCATTTGCTTCTTGGCTTTTACGGTAGTGACGCTGCCATTGAGTTGAGCATCATCGCTATACACCATCAACTCTGCACCCTTGCCATACATGGAGAGGTCAATGTTTGCCTTCAGAGGTTCCTTGTCTGCATTGACACCCACAATAAACCAGTGGTCACCAGCACGACGAGCAATGATGGCGTACTTGCCTGGATAGCCATCAATGAACTTCACTTCATCCCAAGTGGTGGGCACCTGCTTCATGAAGTCAATTGCCCATGCAGGTGCATCGGTGAGATTATTGGGTGCCAAAGCGAAGTGCTGAACGGCACTCTGGAAGAGGACAGCAGTTGCGAGAGCATAGACATCAGAAGTGACGCGATGTGTACCACGCTTGTTGTCCGCATTATAGAACTTATTGAGCGTGGAACCACCAAAGTCCATAGAACCTACGGTGTTGCGGATAAACGTGTGAAGTGCAGCATTGTGAGCCTCAGCATCGCAAGCGCCCTGTCCGAAGTGGAGGTTCTCAGAGGCGAGAACTGCTTCACTGGCAGCATAGTTGGGGTACATACGCTCCCAACCACGTGGAAGGGTGCAACCATGGAAAATCACAAGGATGCCAAAGTCATTAGCATCGGAAAGGATGTCTTCGTAGAGTTGCATCATGTTCTGCTTATCACCGCCAAAGAAATCGACTTTAATACCACGAATACCGATACTCTTCATCCATGCCATCTCGGCACGACGTTCACGGCTCTTGTCCATCTTGCCAATAGGTGACTGAGGTGCATCGTTCCATGTGCCATTGGAGTTGTACCAAAGGAACAAGCCCACACCCTTGCTCTTACCATAAGCAGCCAGTTCTGCAATCTTGTCATAACCAATCTGCTTGTCCCAAAGGGCATCGATAAGCACAGTCTGATAACCCATCGCTGCAGAGAAGTCGATGTAACGCTTCTGCTCGTCGTAGTTACAACTGTTGTCCATACCGATAATCCAACTCCATGAGCCTTTACCATAGATGTACTCCTGTGAAGCCTTATACTTTGGAGCCACCAAGTCGAAAGGCACAGTCGTCTCCACGATAGGAGCCAAGGTTGTACCCATTGTGATAGTGCGCCAAGGAGTCTCGCATGGCAATGCCACAGATGCGGAGGTGGAACCCCAACCATTGCACTCGCCTGGTTGTGGGAAGCCAATTCTATAAAGACCACCATCCACATTGAGGAGTCGGCTGGCTACATAA
>JBGUGM010000061.1:0-2398 GCA_045111535.1 Bacteroidaceae bacterium | reverse complement strand
AAAAATTGTCTTGTCAAGAAAAATAATTGGGATAAAATTTGGTGGGGTCGTCAAAAAGCGCTACCTTTGCATCCGCAAATTGCGTGGGCTATGTCCGTGCATGATGTTTTGTGTGGCTGAGCCATGCGTAAAACTCCGAGTGGATGAGGCCTGAGAGAAGGACACTAAGTCCATGAGAGGATGGTCCGGTAGCTCAGCTGGATAGAGCAACAGCCTTCTAAGCTGTGGGTCTTGGGTTCGAATCCCAACCGGATCACGAAGACTCTTTGAAATGAGGAACGGAAGTTTGCTTACAGTTCTGAAAGAGAAAAAGAGGATTTGTTAGATAGCCCGTGGCAGGGCAAGGGATATCTAATCCCAACGCAGGGCAGATTAAAGCCCCAAGGGATATCCAATCCCAACATAAAAAGAAACACCCCTAATTTTCAAAAACAAAAAGGGTTGAGCGTTCCAAATTTCGCGAGGTGGGCATTGCGGGCCTGCCGGAACGGCGAAGACCTGTACTTCTCCAAGTAAAATTTAGATTTGAAAATTAACAAAAGAATATAAGAAAATGTCAAAAATTTGTCAGATTACAGGTAAGAAGTCTGTGGTGGGTAACAATGTGTCTCACTCACTTCGCAGAACAAAGAGACGTTTCGATGTCAACTTGTTCACTAAGAAATTCTACTATGTAGAGGAAGATTGCTGGATTGTGCTCAAGGTGAGCGCCGCAGGTTTGCGTATCATCAACCGCATTGGTCTCGACGCTGCTCTGAAGCAGGCTGTCGCTAAGGGTCACTGCGAATGGAAGGACATTCAGGTTATTGGCTAATCACATTAAAGTAAGGAGAAAAGAACTATGGCAAAGAAAGCTAAAGGCAATCGTGTGCAGGTCATCCTCGAATGCACAGAAATGAAGGATAGCGGTCTTCCAGGCACATCAAGATACATCACTACAAAGAACCGCAAGAACACTCCAGACCGTTTGGAGTTGAAGAAGTATAACCCCATCCTGAAGCGCATGACTGTGCACAAGGAAATCAAATAAGTTTAGACTATGGCAAAAAAAACCGTCGCTACCCTCCAGAACAAGGATGGTCGTTCTTACACGAAGGTCATCAAGATGTTCAAGTCTCCAAAGACTGGTGCATACGCATTTGATGAGAAGATGATTCCTGCCGACATGGTGAAGGAATACATGAAGCACTAATTGAACGTTTGAGCGGAATTATCGGCTCAATGTGGCTAAAAATAGGTTTGCAGGGCGCTTTTCGGGTGCTTTGTGGGCAAAAACACTAAACCTCTCCAATTTTTGGGGAGGTTTTTTTGTTTATTTCACTGAAATACTATAACTTTGTAACTTTAAATACATAATAAGGAAAAAGATATGGGATTTTTTGATATGTTCTCCAAGAACAAGAAGGAGACGCTGGATAACGGATTGGCAAAGACGAAGGAAAGCGTGTTTGGCAAGATTGCCCGTGCTGTGGCAGGCAAGTCGAAGGTGGATGATGATGTGCTGGACAATCTGGAGGAGGTGCTGATTACGAGTGATGTGGGTGTAGATACGACGTTGGAGATTATTCACAGGATTGAGGAGCGTGTGGCTCGTGACAAGTATGTGGGTACAGATGAACTGAACAGGATTCTGCGTGAGGAGATTGCAGGTCTGTTGACCGAGAACAATACGGATGATACGGAGGGTTTCCAGATTCCCGAAGGGGCTCACAAGCCTTACATCATCTTGGTGGTGGGTGTGAATGGTGTGGGTAAGACGACCACGATAGGTAAGTTGGCATACCAGTTCAAACAGGCGGGTTTGAAGGTGTATCTCGGTGCTGCCGACACGTTCCGTGCTGCTGCTGTGGAGCAGATTTGCATCTGGGGTGAAAGAGTGGGTGTGCCCGTGGTGAAGCAGCAGATGGGTAGTGATCCTGCCGCTGTGGCTTTCGATGCAGTCAGTTCAGCCAAGGCAAATGGTGCTGATGTGGTGCTGATTGATACGGCTGGTCGTCTGCATAATAAAGTGGGCTTGATGAACGAGTTGACGAAGATTAAGAATGCCGTGAAGAAGGCTGCTGGTTATGAAGCAGATGACGTGATGCTGATATTGGATGGCTCGACAGGACAGAACGCCTTTGAGCAGGCTAAGCAATTCACGAAGGCGACAGAGGTCACTTCGATGGCTATCACGAAGTTGGACGGAACAGCCAAGGGTGGTGTGGTCATCGGCATCAGCGACCAGTTCAAGATTCCTGTTCGCTACATCGGATTGGGTGAAGGCATGGAGGATTTGCAGGCATTCAATCGGAAAGCGTTTGTGGAGAGTCTGTTTGGAGAATGAGAAAGAATACGATAGATATCATCACGCTGGGTTGCTCGAAGAATCTGGTGGATTCGGAAAGGCTGATTCGTC
>JBGUGM010000060.1:0-1553 GCA_045111535.1 Bacteroidaceae bacterium | reverse complement strand
CTTTCAAGCAGTTCCACGTCACCATCGGTCAGGATGCAGGAATGAAAAACTTTATGACTGGCTTGGGTGAGGTGATCCGCAATGTGCGAACATCAATGGGTCAGTTGAATGGCTTTGGTCAGACGAAGACACCTCCCGAAAGCGTCTATGTGCGTAACGTACAGAAGATGGAGGATGCCCTCTACCGCATACAGGAAGCCCGGGCAAAAGTTGGCAATGCCATCCGTCAAGCCGAAAGTCTTGGTATGCCAGGCGTGAACAATATGCGTATCTACCTGCAAATGTTGGATGCCTACGAAAAGAAGTTGCAGAACATTCGCAGCAATCCTTTGATGATGCACGAAAACGGCTGGCAGGCACAGGCTTTCGGCACGACATTCAAGCATCTGTTAGGCAATGCAGGTGACTTCCAGAGACAGGTTGACGGTTTCGTTCAGAAACAAAACACGCTGGAAACAAACCAGCGTCGTTTCAATACAGCCCTTGAAGAGAGTGAGAAACTTTTGAAGCGTCTTGACGGTGCAAGCACCAAAGGTTTCGCCCTTGGCATTGACACGTCAAAGACTGACAAGGCTTTGCAGGACATTCAGCAGTTCATCGACAAACTCTTGATGTTTGACAGCAAGAACCTTGGTAACGGTCATGCTGTGAACGAACTTATTGCCGAATACACCCGTTTGAAGTCCACATTGTCTGGAGTAGCGAGAGAGCAGGAGAAACTTAACTCTTCTACCGAGAAAGCCAACAAGAAAGCGGCAGACAACTCTACCCGTAAGGCACAAAAGGACAACGAGGCGTGGACTGAAAGTATGCGCCGTGCAGGTGTTGAAGCCACCAAACTTGAAATCACCATCAGGAAGTTGCAGGAGGCAGAAGCGAGGGGTAAGTTGGCAAATGTTGACACTACCAATCTTTCAGCGAGGATTGCCGAGTTACAGAACTTTGCCAACATTCTCCGTTCCATTGAGAGCGGTTCCCGTCTGCATGGTCATACGAGCGACTTTGTTAATAGTGTTCCTTACCAGAACGCTATTCGTCTGGCTAACGAGGAAGCCGCAGCAGTCAAGAAGTCTGCCACCGAGAAAGAACATGCGGCGAGGGCGGCACAACAACTGACAGCCGATGAACAACGGCTTGCACAGGCATTGAACCAGACTACGCAAGCGGCGAGAGGTCAGAGTCAGGTGTTGAGTGACTTGAAATCACTTGCTACGCAGTACCTTGGTGTGTGGGGTGGTCAGCAGTTCCTACACAACATCATAGAAACTGGCGGTCAGTTGGAAATGCAGAGACTTTCCATTGGTGCAATCTTACAGAACCAGGCACAAGCTAACGACCTTTTCAATAAGATAAAAGGTTTAGCTACGCAGTCACCTTTTGGCGTTGTTCAACTCGACCAAATGACCAAGCAACTCACGGCATACGGCTTCAAGTACAATGAGTTGTTTGACATGACCAAGCGACTTGCAGACATATCGGCTGCTACAGGTACAGGTGTTGATCGCCTTGCTCTTGCATTGGGTCATGTCCGTTCAGAAGCAGCATTGAGCGGT
>JBGUGM010000059.1:0-16055 GCA_045111535.1 Bacteroidaceae bacterium | reverse complement strand
GGGAGAAACTGGTGATTGACATTCAGTCTGCTTGGAACAACCTCGTAGAAGCCTACCAGCAGATAGACATCGCCAAGAAATCGGTGGACTCTGCCCAAGAGAATTTGCGCATGCAACGGGTTTTCCATAGGACGGGTACCACGACTATGACCGACCTGCTTGATGCCGTTACACTTTACACACAAGCCCAAAGCCAGATGGTCACGGCATGTGCCACTTATCAGATTCGTGTGGCTGAATATCTGCGTAAATGATTTCCCAAAACATGAGATAGGTTCATTCTGCTAAGTTTAGGTTTACGTTTACCCATGTATAATACTATCCCTATGATAAAATAAGTGAACTATTCTATTTTACAATGAAATGAGCATTTTACAAGAGTAATTTATATAAAATCGGCAATAAATTTGGTTTGTTGCCGATTTTATATTACCTTTGCGCCCAAATTGAAGTAGATATGAGCGCATGTAAGAGACAAATATTGGAATATGCCCAGATAAACCATAGGGTTAATGCGAATTACTTGGCATCGGTCTATGGTATGAAGCCTGTCACAGCTCGACAGTATCTTAGTTCCTTGGCAAAGGAAAAAGAACTGGTAAGAGTAGGGCAGGGAGAATATGCCATTGCCCAAAAGCAAGCGTTCACCTATAAGCCGTCTGAAATGACGCAAGAAATCTATCAGAAATTGAGGAAAGAACTTCCTTTCACTGATTTTTGTGTCTATGACGGGAGCATTCTTTCGCCAATACAACATCACCTGTCTATCAACCATGCCATATATGTGGAGACAAACCGCGACGCTGTAGAATCGGTGTTTGCCAGGTTGAAAGAATCATATAAGAAGGTGTATCGACAGCCTGACGCTGCCTTTATGTATAACTACATAGACCTTCGGGATGAGTGCATTATCGTGAAGCCATTAGTCACTGAGTCACCTCTGATGGAGGTGGATGGTATAAAGGTTCCCACGTTGGAAAAACTGCTGGTCGATATTCAAAAAGATCCAGATTTCGACTATATGCGTGGATCTGAATCTCTAAACATGTATCAACTTGCTTTTGACCTCTATTCCATCAACACCCAAAGACTGCTGCGTTATGCAAGAAGAAGGGGAATTGGCCAAGAAATCAACGAACTCATCAATCAATCAAAAGAAAAATGATTAGCAAAGAGTGTTTCACAGCGAAATGGATTGACCAGAAATCCAAGGAACTGCAATATAATGATAAGAACATCATAGAGAAAGTCATCCGTGCTTTCTCGCTACTGGATATGCTTGCACAGTCTGGATGCCCATTCCATTTCAAGGGCGGCTCTTGTCTGATGCTGCTTTTGAAAGATGGTCGTCACAGATTGTCGATTGACATTGATATTATCTGTCCTCCAGGTACTGACATTGAGGAGTATCTGAAAGCTTACAAGGACTTCGGTTTCATTGATTACAAATCAGTGGAGCGTATTCAGCGAGGCACTGATATTCCAAAATCTCATTCAAAGTTCTTCTATCAAGTGGCATTTCTTGATGACAGCGACAGACAGGAAAGTATCTTACTTGATGTGCTGAACGAAGATTGCCATTACGAAGAAGTCGTCGAAGTACCCATCGATGGGCCTTTCCTGAAGATAGAGGGAACCCCAAGTATAGTGAAGGTGCCATCAGTTGGTGACATTCTTGGTGACAAACTGACGGCATACGCCCCAAACACAACAGGCATTCCTTACTTCAAGAAAGATCGTGACTGTAGCATGGAGATCATCAAGCAGCTTTACGATATAGCACGACTCTTCGAAGAGGTGGACAACCTTGAAGTCACATCAAGGTCTTTCGGACGCATTGCCGAGGTTGAACTATCATACAGAGGACTGGAGAACAATCCGAAGCTTATCTTCGAGGATGTCCGTCAGACTTCACTTTGTCTTGCCACACGAGGTGCAGAGGGTAATGGAGATTTCAACATGCTTCAGCGAGGTGTCAGCCGTATCAAGTCATTCATGTTCCGTGGTGGTTACCTCATTGAGAATGCAATCATTGATGCAGCCCGTGCCGCATACATCGCCACTCTTCTTGAAAAGGGCATAACGAAGATTGAGCGATACAACGGAGATCCCATGTCAATTGCCTCGCTTGACATTCTGCCAACACTCCCCAATAGGCAGAACAGATTGAAACGACAGTCACCTGAGGCTTACTTCTACTGGGCAAAGACCAGTCAGTTATTAGGCTAACTGAAATAAAATCGTTTATATAAATTCGGCAATGAACTTGTTTTATTGCCGGATTTATATTTCTGTGCTATGCATAGTTATTTTGCTGCCATCTGCCAGTAAGGTGCGGATGTTCTATAATAGAAAGGAGTTTGATATTCAGTTAAAAGAGAAATGTGGATTTTGGGAAACATGAGGTTGTTTCTTTCTGCCAAGTTTAGGTTTACGTTTACCTATGTATTACATGCCCATCTATACTTACAGATTAAACCTTCAATCGTCTGATTTGGGTTTACTATACCTTATTATATATATAAGAACATCTAAACTTAAACCTAAACTTATAAGGCTGGAATCGCGGACTTTCTTTTTTATTGAAGCAAGAATTAGCAGCTTTGATGTCCATTTTTCTTACTGACTTATTAAAAACTGACACATTCTGCAAGAAAAACGTGCAGAATGAACGTAAAGTCAGATGAAATCATTACCTTTGCAAACAAAGTTTGCAGAATGTGCTTTTGGGGATTGTTCCCAATCAGAGTATGTGATGCGACTGTAGTAAAAAATGGCTCGACAAAATGTTGACCAAATTTAGTTGAACACTAAAAGATTAAGATTAGAAAATGAATAAATTTGTTACATAAGTGAATATTCATGCAAAAGAATACGAGTCAGCAACGTGCAGAACGTGCAGAATGCACGAAAAATGCACCCAAAATGTTGACCAGTCCTTATGTAAGTATCTGATAATCAGTAGAATTGTCCCAGAAATTAGCCGCCGCGCAGGCAGCAGTGGAAGAATAAGAAAGAACTCACATATTTATAATAATAAGAAGAGAGTGTACAGACGAATGTACGCTCTCTTTTTTGTTTGCGCCTTTGTGGATGTAACCGCGGTTATGTTAAATTGCTACTTGAGGGCATCCCCTCTTTCTGTGAAAGACACAATATATTGATGGTGGTATCGTTATTAAAATAGTTATAAGAATAAATGGTACGACACATTATATATAAATATATAGGCACAGCAAGTAGATGTGCGATTCAATTGACGTGCACGTGCATGTTGTGGTTACTGGGTATGGCTTGTGGGCATGCTCAGACTGTTGTGATTAAAGGTAAAGTTGTTGACGATCAGCGTTCTGCTTTGGAATTGGCTCAAGTTCGTGTAGAAGGCACTGGATGTGGTGCTGTATGTAATTTGCAGGGAGAATTCCGTTTTTCGTGTGAAAGTACAGATTCGATGGTTGTCGTGTTTTCCATGTTGGGTTATGAAACCAGAAAGCGTGTGTTGGAGAATCCTGTGGATTCTGTGACGCTGAACGTGATGTTACCTTCGTTGGGTTATCAGTTAGGTGATGTGGAGGTGACGGATATTCGACGTCAGACAAGCACGATGACGGATGTGAATATGCAGGATATGCGTCATATGGGCAATGCCTCTGGTGGTGGCGTGGAAAGGCTCATCACGAGTCAGGCAGGTGTTTCGACTCACAGCGAATTGTCTTCTCAATATAATGTACGAGGCGGCTCTTTTGATGAGAACTCTGTGTATATCAACGGAATAGAGGTTTACCGTCCCCTGCTAATTCGTAGCGGGCAACAAGAGGGTTTGAGCATCATCAATCCTGATATGGTGGAACGCATCGGATTCTCCGCTGGTGGTTTCGAGGCGAAATATGGTGAGAAGATGTCGAGTGTGCTGGACATTACATATAAGAAAGTAAAAGGTTTTGAAGGCAGCGTGAGTGCCAGTCTTTTGGGTGCCAGCGGTTATCTGGGTTTCGGTTCTGAGAAATTCTCGATGACTCATGCTGTGCGTTACAAGACGATGAAGAATTTGTTGGGCACCTTGCAAACCAAAGGCGAATATGACCCACGAGACTTTGATTATCAGACGTATATGAGTTGGAGTCCAAATCAGCGTTGGACATTGGATGCGATGGGCGTGATTTCCACAAACGACTATAAATTCAAACCGACAGACCGTACCACGAAGTTTGGTACTGCAGAGGATTTGAAAGAGTTTAAGGTGTACTTTGATGGTAGCGAGCAAGATAAGTTCTACACCTATTTCGGTGCCATTTCTGCCACACATAACTTCAACAAGATGAATTCGTTGACCTTCAACTGGTCAGGATTCAAGACGAAGGAACGTGAAACCTATGACATCAATGGTGAGTATTGGTTGAATAATGATGGAGACGACGAGAGTTTGGGTATTGGCACCTATCACGAACATGCACGAAACAAACTGAATGCCAGCATGATGAACGTGGGCATGACGGGACAGAATCGTTTCACCAGCCATTGGCTGCGATATGGGGCTTTGATGAAGATGGAAAAAGTGGACGAAACCATGCGTGAATGGGAGATGCGTGACTCGGCAGGGTACTCACTCCCCCACTCCTCTGACCGCTTAGACCTCATCTACAACATGGTTTCTGTAAACAGCGAGAAATCAAAACATTATGAATTGTATCTTCAAGACACGTGGAGGAACGAATTTGAGGATGGAAGTCTGGTGCTGAACTATGGTGCAAGACTGACTCATTGGGATTGGAACAAGGAGACGCTTTTCTCGCCTCGTGCTACCGTGGCTTTCACACCTGCCAAGAACGAGAACCTGACCTACCGCTTCTCCACAGGTGTATATTATCAGACGCCATTCTATAAGGAGATGCGTGACACCACGACAGTCAACAACAACACGATTGCTTTTCTGCGTAAGGACATCAAGTCGCAACGAAGCATCCACTTCGTGCTGGGCATGGAATATAAGTTCAGAGTCAATGAGCGCCCCTTCAAGTTCACAGCAGAGGCTTACTACAAGGCTTTGAGTAATTTGGTTCCGTATAACATTGATAATGTGCGTGTTGTCTATTATGGCGGTAACATCTCGAAGGGCTATGCAGCGGGACTTGACATGAAGATTTATGGTGAGTTTGTGCCTGGCACTGACTCTTGGCTGAGTGTGGGTATCATGAAGACCGAGGAGAAGATAGACGGGAGCAAGTATGTGCCTCGCCCTACTGATCAGCGTTTGAACTGCGCCCTATTCTTCAGCGACTATTTCCCTAATACTGACCGCTGGAAGATGACGATTCAGGGACATTATGCCGGAGGACTTCCCTTCGGACCACCCCACTCTGGTCGTGAGAAACAAGTGTTCCGCATGTCCAGTTATCGTCGTGTCGATTTAGGCATCAGTTACCGACTCTTGAAGAATGAGGACAGGCACATCTACACGGGTGCAGGACGTGCTTTCCGCAACATTTGGATGGGTGTGGACGTGTTCAACATTCTCGACATTTCCAACGTGAACAGTTATTATTGGGTCACAGACATTACAAATCATCAATACGCGGTGCCAAATTATCTGACCAGACGACAAATAAATGCACGTTTATTGTTTGAGTTTTAATAATAATGTGTAACTTTGCATCCTGTTAAGAAAATCCATCACAATGGCAGGATATTTAGTAGAAGACCAGCGTAAGGTCACAACACACCGATTGATTCAGATGAAAGCAGAAGGTAAAAAGATTGCCATGCTTACATCGTATGATTTCACAACAGCCACCATCACCGACAATGCAGGTATCGACATCATCCTCGTGGGTGATTCTGCCAGCAATGTGATGGCAGGTAACTGGACAACCCTCCCCATCACACTTGATCAGATGATTTACCACGCCAAGGCTGTGGTGCGTGCTGTGAAGCGCGCCTTGGTCATCTGCGACATGCCTTTCGGTACTTATCAGGTGAATGAAACAGAGGCTGTCACCAACGCCATCCGCATCATGAAGGAAACGCATTGTGATGCCCTCAAACTGGAAGGTGGTGTGGAAATCATCCCTGCTGTTCGAAAGATTCTGGATGCAGGTATTCCTATCTGCGGACACCTCGGTTTGACTCCCCAATCCATCAACAAATTCGGCACCTACACCGTGCGTGCTAAGGAAGAAGCAGAGGCACAGAAACTCATCAGCGATGCACATGCACTGGAAGATGCAGGATGTTTTGCTGTGGTGCTGGAGAAGATTCCTGCTAAGTTGGCAACACAGGTGGCACAGGAATTGAAGATTCCCGTGATTGGTATTGGTGCAGGTGGTGGATGCGATGGTCAGGTGCTTGTCATCTCCGATATGCTGGGCATGACACGTGGTTTCTCTCCTAAGTTCCTTCGTCGCTATGCCGACCTCAACACCATCATGACTGATGCCATCGGACATTATGTGGAGGATGTGAAGGAGGGCAACTTCCCCAATGAAAATGAACAGTATTAACAAGCCCATGCGCTTGACGATTTGCAAAACAATAGCAACAACTATATATTAAACAACTAAAAAAATCAAACGATTATGACTATCAATGAGTACAACTTTGCCGGCAAGAAGGCAATCGTGCGTGTAGATTTCAACGTGCCAATTCAGAATGGCGTCATCACAGACGACACTCGTATTCGTGGTGCTGTCCCCACCCTCAAACTCATCCTTGAGAAAGGTGGTGCGCTCATCATCATGTCTCACATGGGTAAGCCAAAGGGTAAGGTAAAGCCTGAACTTTCTCTGAAGCAGATTGTTCCTGCTGTGAGCAAGGCTCTTGGTGTTCCAGTACAGTTCGCAGACGACTGCCAGAAGGCAGAGGCACAGGCTGCTGCTCTGAAGCCAGGTGAAGTGCTCCTGCTCGAGAACCTCCGCTACTATCCTGAAGAGGAAGGCAAGCCAGTAGGTATCGACAAGGAAGATCCTGCATACGACGAGGCTAAGAAGGCTATGAAGGCAAGCCAGAAGGAGTTCGCCAAGAAACTTGCTTCTTACGCTGACTGCTGGGTAATGGATGCCTTCGGTACTGCTCACCGCAAGCACGCTTCTACTGCTGTCATCGCTGACTACTTCGACAAGAAGGACGTGATGCTCGGTCTCCTCATGGAGAAGGAAGTGCAGGCTGTTGACAACGTGCTCAACAACATCAAGCGTCCATTCGTGGCTATCATGGGTGGCTCTAAGGTTTCCACTAAGATTGGTATCATCGAGAACCTCCTCGGCAAGGTGGACAAACTCATCCTCTGTGGTGGTATGACTTACACCTTCATGAAGGCTCACGGTGGTGAAATCGGCGACTCTATCGTAGAACTCGACAAACTTGACATCGCTCTCGGTGTCGAGGAACTGGCAAAGAAGAACGGCGTAGAACTCGTGCTTGGCGAGGATTCTGTATGCTGCAATGGCTTCGATTTCTCTACCTTCTCTCTCAAGCCAAGTGCTGAGAAGAAGACATTCCCATCTAACGCAATTGCTGCCGGTTGGGAAGGTCTCGACGTTGGTCCTGTGAGCCAGGCTAAGTTCGCCAAGGCTATTGAAGGTGCCAAGACTATCCTCTGGAATGGTCCTGCAGGCTGCTTCGAGAGCGATGAATTTGCTGTAGGTTCACGTGCCGTAGGTGAGGCTGTTGCCAAGGCTACTCAGGAAGGTGCATTCTCACTCATCGGTGGTGGTGACTCTGTAGCATGTGTCAACAAGTTTGGCTTGGCTGACAAGGTGTCTTACATCTCTACTGGTGGTGGTGCACTCCTCGAGGCAATCGAAGGTAAGGTGCTCCCAGGCATCGCAGCAGTAAAGGGCGAATAATCAGAAACCCAAAGATTCAAATAAACGCAAGGGAAGGTCGCAATCGTGGCCTTCCCTTTTTATATTACCTTTTAGCCCTTTTGGGTGCCTTCCTCCTCCCCTTCTCTGCTACCCCCACAAACGTAATTTCCCTACACGGCTCAGCGTAATATGCTTGCAGGGTGTGAGGTAATTACAGTGTAGGGCGCAAGGAAATAACGACTTCTTGCCGAGCATCGTTAGGCTCAAAGCACGAACGAGTGTCGAGTTTAAGGGGAGAAAATGTGATAGTTTTATCGCATACAATTATATTATTATGGGCACATGACATAAATATTGAGAAAAAAGATGTAACTTTGCAAGCAAATTCAACAAGACAAAGAGATATGCGTAGACTTATCTGTATACTTTCCTTCTTGGGGGTGATGGGTCTGTTTGGCTCGTGCGGTCAGACGGAGAAGATGGAGACGGATGATGATTCCACCGCGCTCAAATTGGGTGTGTTGCCCACAATGGAGTGCCTACCCCTCTATTATGCCGATTCCATCGGGTTGTTTGATTCGTTGGGCGTGAAGGTGAAACTAGTCACGTTTGAGTCTGCAATGGATGCCGACACGGCTTTCGTGAATGGTACTATTGATGGTATCGTGAGTGACTTGGTGAAGGCTTGCATCTGGCAGGGAAAGGGAGATACGGCACAGGTGGCAATGGTGGGCGAACTGAAGATGTGGCTCATCACGGCTCCGAAAGCGCGACTGCTGAAAGCGGAAAGCATCAAGGAGAAGATTATTGGCATTACGAGACATTCTTCTGTAGATTATTTTGCAGACAAGATATTGGAGTCTGTGAAGTTGCAGAGCATTGATCTCAACAAGCCTCAAATCAATAACATCCGATTGCGTGGCACGATGGTGGATCAAGACCAGTATGATGGTGCCATCTTGCCTGAGCCATACGCCAGCGAAGCGGTGGCAAGAGGTGCTAAGCGACTGACGGGCACGGAGGACTTGAAAGTGGCGAACCTGTTGTGTGTGCTTTTCAACGATTCCATCGAGCAAAATCGGAAGAAAGAAGTCCAGAAGATACGGCGTGTGTATGACAAGGCGGTGGTGGCGCTGAATGCGGACACCCTATCGAATGTGCTGGAATATATCCCTGAAGCGCATCGAATCTATCTGCCCGATACGTTGTTTACGTATGTACCGATGAAAACGAGCATCACTTATGATGACTCGATGATGGTGGATGTGAAGAAATGGGCGAAAGGACGTGGACTTATAAATAATTGATAATTGACAATTGATAATTGATAATTAAATTGGATTATACTGACATACAAACAAAACTCAGGAAGGAAAACCTCGCGGAGACTTTCCCGTTGATTCGCCAAAAAGCCTCAGAGATAGGCAATTGGGAACTGACGGAAGAGTCGGAGAAGTTGTGGATGACCTACCAGCAGATGTTGCAATTCATGTTGCAAGGCATCAACGATGCGCAGAGTGAGCGCATCCGTACCGACATCTGCCATCAACTGGGTTTTGTGGTCAGTCGTCTGGAACGTCTGGAGCGCATCAAGAATCATGCGGAGGAGAAGTATGTGAGTGTCTGCAAGGAAATGAAGCGGATTCCTTCGTTCGAGAGTCTTGTCAGTCAGTTGGAAAGGGTGTCACAGGAAATGGACGAGGTGACCCACGACGAACTGCTCCGCGATTCCATCCGTGAACATCGGATGGAGGCACTCAAGGAAGAGCATGAGGCGACGATGCTGAATCTGTTCAACTGGACATGGACAAGTGAGATATGGCAACATGCCGATACGGATCAAGCCAACCGCATCATTCTTTCCGACAATATTCATGCCCATGACAAAGCGGTGTTCATCACGGCAATCACGCTCTCCCTCTTCGAGTTTGTGGATACCACCAAACTCCTGTTCTTATTGGATTGCTACCTGGTGGAAGACGACATCGTGTCGCAACGGGCATTGGTCGGCTTCTTGCTGGCATTCCATTTCTCTTTTGCTCAAATCAAAGACAATCAGGATTTGCAAGACCGTCTGCGCATATACAGCGACGATGCCACCTTCATCCATGACCTCTATGCCACGATGATGCAGTTGCAATTGAGTTGCACTACCGACAGCGTGACTTCGCGGATGCGCAACGACATCATGCCAGCGCTGATGCAAGGATTGATGAAGAAGAAAGCATCTGAGGAACAGAACATTGACCCCGATGCGTTCATCAAGAACGGAGAGAATCCCGAATGGATGACAGACGAGAAGATGAACAAGAAGATGCATGAGATGGCAGAGTTGCAGTTGGACGGTTCGGATGTCTATTTCGCTTCGTTCTCCACGCTGAAAGGTTACTCCTTCTTCCATCAGATGCCACATTGGTTCTACCCCTTCTCGTTGGAGAACAGCCACACCCCTGAATTGAAGAAGTTTGCCGATGGAATGGTTAATAAATTCATTCGACTCATTTTGAACGGCAGTCCTTTCTGCAACAGCGACAAATACTCCCTCTGCTTCACTTTCTCCAATCTTGGTGGTATGGCTGAGAGTGCGATGGAGGCACAAATCAACAGTCAAATACCCGATGGAATGGACATAGATGAGTTGGCAGAGAGTGAAGAACTGCACCGTCCCAAGAAGGCAGACATCCGTCGGCATTATGTGTTTGACTTGTATCGCTTCTATCATATCTATCCTTATAAACAGCAATTTACGAATCCTTTTGCCCTGCTGAAAGAGCAACCCATCACGCCTTTCAGCAATCCCTGGTTGCAGGAACTGATGGCTGACGACAAAGAGGAATTGGCACAATACGCTGATTTCTTGATGCGGAAAGAGTTTTATCAGGCAGCATTGGATATCTTCACCATCATCGCGGATAATGAGTTTGACCCTGAACTGGCAAGCATCTGGCAGAAAATCGGCTTCTGTCATCAGAAACTGAATCATTCGGAAGAGACCATCCATGCCTATACTGTTGCCAACAGCATCAAGCCCAACTCCAAGTGGACACTCAGCCACCTTGCCATGCTCTGCTACACGTCGGGCAGGATGGAGGATGCTGCCAAGTATTATCAGGAGTTGCTGGAAATCAATCCTGAAAGCCTGAAATACCTGATGAATTCGGCACAATCGCTGATGAAATGTGGGCGATATGAGGAAGCGTTGCCACTATTGTATAAGGCTTCTTTCTTGGATGAAGAGTCGCCATTAGTCAAGTTGCAATTGGCATGGTGCCTGATGGTCAACGGGAAGAAAAACGATGCGATGAAGTTTGTATTGGAACTGCAAGCGGAAGAAACCACGCAGGAAGAGGCAAGCATTCTTTTTGCCTTGGTGATGCTGATGGATGGCAAGAAAAAGGAAGCATACCAGCAATTATTGCCATTCATCAACGAGAACAATCGAAGCGATGTGCAACAGAAACTCGACACGCTCTGTCATTACAAACTGCTCAAGCGCACCACCCTCACGCTCTTCACAGATGCGTTGATGCTTCACATTTAATATCCCATACCATGCAGAACGGCACGCTATACTTGCAACGGCTTCGTCAACTCTTGCAGATGGAATACGACGCTGAAAAAGAGGAGTTTCGGGTGCAGTCGGAGAAGATGGGCATCAAACGGAAGATTCATCGCGGCATCTGCTGGTATCCTGTCGAAGCAGGGCGCAGTTATTATAATTCCTTGAATCAGTTCGTTGTTGAAATCGTCAAGAAAGACCATGACGAGAATGATGAAGACATCGAACATTTGTTTGAGTATGGCAAGCCTGTACAGTTCTTTTCGTTCAATGCTCAATACTTGAACGATGACATCAAGAACAAGTCTGACATCAAATACTATCCCTTTTCATCGACAGTTTCATACGTTGATGGCGACAAAATGGTGGTTACACTACCCTCTTCTCAAGCCTTGATTGATTTGCAGAATGCGCAGAACTTGGGTGTGCAACTCTATTTCGATGAGACCTCCTACAAGACGATGTTTCATGCCCTCGACGATGTCATCAATGCCAAGAATAACCGTTTGGCAGATTTGCGGGACATCTTTGCAGGGCAGTTGAAACCTGAAAAGCGCACCTTCACCCCGATGCAGTTCCCTTGGTTGAACAAGACACAGGAACAGGCTGTGAACGAGGTGCTGTGGGCAAAGGATGTGGAAGTGGTGCATGGTCCTCCAGGAACAGGAAAGACCACGACCCTCGTCGAAGCCATCTATGAGACGCTTCATCGCGAAACACAAGTATTAGTTTGTGCACAGAGCAATATGGCAGTTGATTGGATCAGCGAGAAACTCGTTGATCATGGCGTGCCAGTCCTTCGCATCGGTAATCCTTCGCGAGTGAATGACAAGATGCTTTCTTTCACTTATGAACGCAAGTTTGAGAGTCATCCCGACTACCCCGAACTGTGGAGTATTCGCAAGACGATTCGACAAATCAAGGAAAACCGTAAGCGAGGTGATAATGTGCACCAGAAGATAGCGCGTTTGCGTGATCGTGCTGCTGAGATTGAAATGGCTATCAACGCACAACTTTTTGACGAAGCGCGCGTGGTAGCATGCACCTTGGTCGGCTCGGCCAATAAACTCTTGGTTCGTCACAAATTTTCCACCCTTTTTATTGATGAAGCAGCACAAGCGTTGGAGCCTGCATGTTGGATTGCCACAAGACGTGCCTCACGTGTCATCCTGGCTGGAGACCATCAACAACTTCCACCCACTATCAAGTGTTACGAAGCCATGAAACAGGGACTTGGAAAGACCCTCATGGAACGTATCGTGGAGAATCAACCTGATGCCGTCACGTTGCTCAAGGTGCAGTACCGCATGAACGATGCCATCATGAAATTCTCTTCCGATTGGTTCTATCATGGTGAAGTGCAATCAGATGAGAGCGTGAAGCATCGTTCCGTACTCGATTTGGAACATCCTATCCAATGGATTGACGGCAATGAGATGTTACAGCAGGTGAATGAGGAGTTGAAAGAGGATGAGAAACTAAATATCGATTTTACCGAACAATTTATTGGTGAGAATCATGGACGTATCAATAAGGCAGAAGCAGAGTTGGTGCTCACCACCCTACACAATTACATCAACAAAATTGGTAAAGAACGTTTCCTTGCTGAACGTCTGGATGTGGGCATTATCTCTCCTTATAAGGTACAGACACAATACCTGCGCCAGCAGATACGTAAACGTGATGAATTCCGTCCCTTCCGGCAGGTCATCAGCGTCAACACCGTTGATGGATTCCAAGGTCAGGAACGTGACATCATCATCATTAGTCTTGTGCGCAGCAACGACAATGGACAAATAGGATTCCTTTCCGACCTTCGACGCATGAATGTTGCCATGACACGTGCCCGCATGAAACTCATCATCTTTGGTGACAAAGCCACCCTTCAGCATCATGCTTTTTATCGGAAACTGATTCAGTATGTGGATGAAATGACGAAGGAATAACGAATAGCCTAATGGCAAAATGGTTATTCGTGAACAATTCCCCTTCGTTTCAGTTCAGTCAAGGTTACACTTTCTTCATAGTTGTGAATGTGTGCACCATGTGCAATCTTGTACACTCTATCCGGAGTTGTACCACACATTTCACTAATTTCCTCATAGATTGGGGCATTAGGGGATTTTCTGTAGGGATGCAGCGCAATGCTGATTCTCTTCATGATTTTACTAAATGTAATCTTCTTCATCTGTGTTTAGTATTTTCATCGTAAAGCATCGAACGAAATAGAAAAGTGGCAGACTCTTGGTTAGAGTAATGCCACTTAGGTTTGGTAGCGCCTACGGGAATCGAACCCGTGTTCCATGCGTGAGAGGCATGTGTCCTAGCCGCTAGACGAAAGCGCCCTTTTCGTTTGCGAGTGCAAAGGTACGACGTTTTTATGACATACGTGCACGAAACGACGTTAAAGGATGTTAATTGCTTAAAAATCCTTTCCTTCTCCCCTATTTCAGATGCCATCTTACGGATTATACCAACCGTTTCAGCAAGTGTCACATGTTTGAAAAGGTATTTTGTAATTCCTCTAAAAACTGCGCGGCTTGTCCGCCATCCATCTGAACGTGGTGAAACTGGAAGGAAATGGGAAGCATCGTTCTGTCCTGATGGTACCTATATTTACCCCATGCCAGGAAGGGGTTATTGAAGATGCCGCTGTATTGATTGACGATGCTGTCCAGTTCTGTGGTCACAACAGCCGAAGTCCCTACAATCATCGCATCTTCAATAGAGGAACTTTGGCACGTGGTACTTGCCGCTTGAGTCAGGGTCAGATAGTCCGTGTTGAACTTCTCAAGGTCATCGGAGTAAGGGATGTCGCACGAATTGATGCCACCCTCCTTGTTGTTCACGATGACATTGATAGCCAGGCTGTCATACTTGAACAGTTTTCCACTCTCTGGCAACAGGTAAAACTCTTCGATTTGGCTTGCTACCCTTCCGATGCACCAGCATAGGAGCATATTGAATTTCCACCCCTTTTCCTTGCTCATCATTTTAATATGACTCACATCGAAAGTCTTGGTCAGCGTCACCATCGGCATGGGGGACTTCATCCACATGTCGAATGCCTGCGCCCGATTCGTGTCTTTAGGATTAATTTCTTGTTTCATCTATGTATATGTTTCATTTTAGATTCTCCTTCGCCTCGGCACAATTCTCCCAGATGGCGCCAACCTTCTTACACGAGTTCTTGTCAGGGCACTCGCCACAAGTCTCGTAACCCTTGGCGGTTACACATTGATGCACCTCGCACATGTGGCTACAGAAATAGAACTTGACGCCTTCCACACGGCATCCTGTGCAATTAATGCTTTCAGGCGTAATTTGGTCGGTGTGATTCATCTCGCACCATTTCTTCGCAACCTCGACGCGCATCTTGTCGTCGTTCTTTATTGTGGCGATACGAGCCTCGCAGGTCTCGCAGTTGATGCCACAGCATGCAATCATTTTGTTCATATTTGTTGTCCTAACTTGAATGCCTCGTTCAAGGCATCGGTGTTTTTGATATCGCCCTTCTCCTTGACTCCACGAACCAACACGCGACCAGCATCTTCCAACTTGAAGAAGTTCAAGCAGAGGATGTATTCCGTCAGAATAGAATCGAACAATTCTGGAAGTGTGGCAGCGCCCACAAGCAGCAACGCCATCTTCTTGATGGGAAAAGTGTCTCGGATGGGATTGTGGAACCTGTCAATGATAGTCTTCAATTGGGCACTGAGTCCGTAGAAATACACGGGCGAGGCTATTACGAGCATATCGGCATGAGCCATCTTCTCGTAGATGATCGGTATATCGTCCTTCTGAGCACAAGTATTGTCTTTGCTCTTGAAGCAAGCATTACAACCCAAGCAGGGATTGACTTTGTAATCATGTACAGACACGACTTCTACATGGTGTTTCTGCGAGGCTCCTTTGACGAATGCTTCTACGAGCAGTTCCGTATTGCCGCCCTTCCGAGGGCTTCCTGAGAGAATCAATATATTCATTTTCTCCTTCAATTAATACCATAATGTTTTGTTATTCGAAAAGTACAGCGGTCGCTTCCCCTGAGAATCGTATTCTCAATCCGAACATCGAATTGGCTGTCCGGTTCAAGTTGCGACAAGATATATAGAATGCTCTGTCGTGAGCACTCACACTGCTGTGGATGGTTTCTCAGTCCACATTTAACTTTAGGGCACGTACATTCCAGATAACTCAGTTCATAAATCTTTCCTGGCTCAATCACCCTACCCGTATAGGACTTGCTGTTGTATCCTTCCGTATAGATCCTGTCAAAATCTCCTTCATACTTGGCATATATTTGCTTATGTATCTGGAGAACATGATCTTTTACACATTCGATGGCTTCTTCTCTATAGCACATATTATTACTAATTTTTATTTTTTCCATCAGATTGCATTGAGTTTCATTACTTCTCGTTAAATGAACCTATTTCTATCAGATTTCCGTTGGGATCGGCCACATAGCAGGTACGCTGTCCCCAAGGCTCTGTGGTGGGAGGAAGAACGGAGACGGCACCATTCGCGAGTGCATGCTGGTATTCCTTATCGACATCAGCATATGTAGGTACATCGAAGGCCAATTCCATCGTACCATTGAACCCCTCGGGATATTGAAACTTCCGAGAGACCATCTGCTCAAAAGCATCTCGTGGATAGAGGATGATACGCATGCCGCCCAGCATCATCTC
>JBGUGM010000058.1:0-24474 GCA_045111535.1 Bacteroidaceae bacterium | reverse complement strand
ATAATATTTCAAGGCACTGTCGGGTTGTGCGTCACCAAGGAAGGAACCTGCTATCTTCCCAAATATCAGCACTTCGTTATTGACATCATCATTAATCTTATGATAAATTTCCGAAGCATTCAATAATTGTCGGATTGCATATTCTGGGTTACTCCAAATAGTACTGTTCCCCAATTGGGTATATGCTAAATAGCAAGTATGCCAATCCTCGCACTTTTCACTACATTTAATAGCTTGATTCAACAAATCCTCACATTGCTTGGTACTGTCGCAAGAAGAATAGAAGAGTGCCATATAGTAGCAACTTTGGGCATAATGGCGTAAAAGCTTCTTGTCAAAAGTCTGTCCTGCATGAGAAGCCTCACGGAAATACTCATAACTGTCCCTGATGAGAGAATCACTCTTGATTTCTTTTCCCAGCCGGTTGTCCGTGTAAGTACGCAGAATCCCATACCATGCCCTTGAAACATCGTTCAGTCTCTCAATCTGTTTGACACTGTCCAGATACACCTCTGCACTATCCACCTCCGCAGGAAGATAAGCCTCCGCCTGCTCCAGCAGCACCTTTGCATCGCGGTCGCAACCCGTCAGCACAACCAACACCACAGCCACCAACAAAAAGAATCGTACCTTCATCATATCATGTACCATTTAACATTTACATTTTTTTCATTTCGTGCCACAAAGATAGTGATTTCTTTTCAACCTTCACAAAGAAAGGTTAGCTTTTTTCTGGATAAGACCCTAATACCTATATGGGTAAGACCTCGTTGAGTGTATGGGTGAGACCCTAACACCTGTATGAATAAGACCCTAATACCTGTATGGGTGAGACCCCAGAACATCTGTGGGGTGGTAAACTGGGAACGACAGAGATGTTTAGTACTAAACAGGAATGGGCAACAATGTGTAATGTTAAACAAGAGCACGGGATTCCGTTTAGTCTTTAAGCAATAGGAGAAAAGGGGGGTAACTTTGCACTGCGAAAGGACAACAGACCACAGACAACAGTCTTGCTCCTGTGCCGGCTTGGGATACATTTCTGTTGTCAATAGTTCTTAGTCCATTTTCATTAACCAATTAAACATTACAAACATTATGGCAATTAAAATGCGTAAAACTCAGACAAGGCTCAATTTTGACGAGAACAAGCCACAGGTGCATCTCCTCCGTCAGTTGGTCTATGCGCCCATCAAGGGCAAGAATCTGGTGAAGTACATCGCCAACTCGGCGAACGTACCCGTGTCAACCATCGAAGCATGCATCTCCGCCATCGGCGAGGGCATCGCCTACTACGCCATCAATGGACACCGCGTCGTGTTCCCCAACTTCGGCGGCTTCTATGTGACCTTCCGTTCCAAGACCGCGAAAACCCTCTCCGAGGTCAAGGTGGAGGATGTTGTGAAAACCATGCGACTCGCCTTCGCGCCATGCGAGGAGATTCGTGAAGCCATTGCAGGAACTGGCACAACCATTGTCAATGACGGCGTGTACGGCACACAGGAAGATTAACTCTAAACTTTATAAGATTATGGCAACAATTAAAAGACTGACTCGTTCAGTGGCGGGCACAATGACGTACCTCCGTCGCCCCAAAGTGCTTCACTTCAATGAGGAGAAACCTATCGTGTATGGCATGCAGGCAGTGCGTGGTCCCATCATCAAGGATCAGGCGGTGATAGCCTATGCCGCCAATGCAGCACATGTGCCAGAAACCACCATTTTGATGGCAAAGAATGCTCTATTCGACGCTATCCACTACTTCTGCACACAGGGACGCCGTGTGGAAGTGCCAGGACTTGGCTCATTCGCAGCCAAGACCCGATGCAAGGTGACACGTAACGAGGAGGAGTGTAATACCGACACCATCAAGAAACATGGTCGGGTGTTGATGTTCTGGCCTGCGGGCGAAGTGCGCGACATGGTCATGTCCAACGGTCTCACTTTCGAGGAGAACAAGTCACTCACGAATATGGCATGTGGACTGCTTGACAAGACCGAGGAAGGCACCACCGTCTTGGCAAATGCTGAGGGGTTGACCATCGTGATGGCGTACAACGGACACTACTACAAGTTCGTGAAGTCGGGCACCACCTACTCGGCACAGCAGACTGCCAGCAACAAACTGGCTGCCGACGAGGTGGAAGCATTCGGCACCATGACCGACGATGCCAACGGATCCATCCGCTACGGCAACATCGAGTACACACTGGTGGCAGGTGCGCTCACACCTGCAGCAGGCAAGTACTAAGGTATTCCATCTAAACAAGAGGGAGGATGTCGTGTGGCATCCTCCCTTCTTACTTTATATCTTTAACTGTATCTTACATCCTCTCGGGCATCTCGATGCCGAGCAATCCCATGCCGAGGGCGATGACTTTGGCGACGGCTTTGGCAAGGAAGAGGCGGAAGATTTTCAAGTCTTCGTTGGCTTCACCAAGGATGGTGAAGTCATGGTAGAACTGATTGAATGCCTTGGTGAGGTCGTAGCAGTAGTTGCAGATGCCAGAGGGGCTGTAGTCGGTACCTGCCTGACGCACAGCCACGGGGAACTGGTTGAGCTTCTGAATGAGTTCGGTCTCCTTCGTGCTGATGCTGATATTTGTTGGCAAAGCATCTGGAATGTTAATGCCTTGCTCTTTCGCCTTGCGGAGAATGGAGGCGATGCGGGCATAGGTGTACTGGATGAAGGGACCTGTGTTGCCGTTGAAATCGATGGACTCTTCGGGGTTGAAGAGCATGTTCTTGCGAGCATCCACTTTGAGGATGAAGTATTTAAGGGCACCCAACCCCACCTTGCGTGCCACCTCACGGGCTTCCTCTTCAGCCAGCCCACGCGCTGGGCGATTGTCGCCTTCGGCGGTGCCGGCTTGTCGCTGTATGGCTTGATCGTAGGCATCAGCTATCATGGCTGCCATGAGGTCGTCGGCATCGACTACGGTGCCTTCTCGGCTCTTCATCTTGCCGTTGGGGAGTTCGACCATGCCATAGGAGAAGTGAACAAGGTCTTTGCCCCATTTGAAGCCGAGTTTGTCGAGGAGGATGGAGAGCACCTGGAAGTGGTAGTTCTGCTCGTTGCCCACTACGTAGATCATCTTGTCGATGGGGAAGTCTTGGAAACGGAGTTTGGCAGTGCCGATGTCTTGTGTCATATAGACGGAGGTGCCATCGCTACGGAGGAGAAGTTTTTCATCCAATCCTTCACCTGTAAGGTCAGCCCACACGGAACCATCTTCACGACGATAGAACAGTCCCTTTTCGAGTCCTTCGATAACCTTCTCCTTGCCTTCGAGGTAGGTATCTGATTCGTAGTATATCTTATCGAAACTTACGCCCATCATCTTGTATGTCTCATCGAAACCTGCATAGACCCACTCATTCATCTTCTTCCAGAGGCTGCGCACTTCGGGGTCATTCTTCTCCCACTTCACGAGCATCTCATGGGCTTCCTTGATGAGGGGTGCCTCCTGCTTGGCAGTGTCTTCGTCCATGCCCTGTGCGACGAGCTGCTTGACCTCTTCGCGGTAGTGCTTGTCGAAGGCTACGTAGTAGTCGCCAATGAGGTGATCGCCCTTCTTGCCAGAGGATTCGGGAGTTTCGCCATTGCCCCACTTGAGCCATGCGAGCATGGACTTGCAGATGTGGATGCCTCGGTCGTTGACGATGTTGGTCTTGACCACCTTGTTACCATTGGCTTCGACAATACGTGCGAGGGCACTGCCAAGGAGGTTGTTGCGCACGTGTCCGAGGTGGAGGGGCTTGTTGGTGTTGGGTGATGAGTACTCAATCATCACCAAAGGACTCTTCTCGGTGACAGGCGTGAAGCCGAACTTCTCTTCGGCATTGATTTGGTTGAGCAGGGTAATCCATGGTGCATCGCTGATGACGAGGTTAAGGAAACCTTTGACCACGTTGTACTTGGTGACCACGTCACCCACCTTCTCAACAAGATACTTACCGATGTCCTCACCCACCATTTCAGGCGACTTGCGTGCTGCCTTGACGAAGGGGAACACGACGACGGTGAGATGTCCTTCAAATTCCTCACGAGTCTTCTGCAACTGCACTTGCTGGGCAGGAGCCTCAACGCCATAGAGCACCTTGACAGCCTCCTGCACACCTACTATCAATTTTTCTTCGATTGTCATAAGAATTGAAAATTTGTGCAAAGGTACGGATAAAAAGTGAAAAGTGAAAAGTGAAAAGTGAAAAATCTAAATTACAGGGCTTCGGAACACACAAAAAGGACTGCTTTTCTCACGAAGAGCAGTCCCAAACCAATAAAAATCAATTTACCAATATATAGTAGAAAGAGAGAGAAAAATTTTCTTTTATCTGCGTCCGCCGCCTGTGCGTCCACCTACTGCGCCGCCTCCGCCACGAGTACCCATGCTGGCACCTGCACTGCTACGGGTTCCCATGCTTGCACCTGCGCTGCTACGTGTGCCGATGTTGCTGCTGCCACGAGAAGGTGCGGTTGTGGTCGTCGTGGAACGAGTGGCACCAGTGAAGCGAGAAGAACTGTTCACGTTGCTGCCGCTGCGCATGGTGTTTCCTGCGTTGGCATTGACGTTGGTGCGCATCTCGTGACGGTTGGCATCGATGCTGCCATTCGTATTCACGTTCACGTTGCGATTCACATTCACGTTCACATTCGTATTCGTGTTCGTATTCATATTACGATTCACGTTTGTGTTAGGAGCCGCTGGACGGTTCACATTGCTGTTTACGTTGCCGTTCATACGTGGAGCCATGTCGTTCACTCTGCCTGTGCGGGGCACTGCACCACGGTATGCACCATTGTTAGGAGCAGGAGCCATGCCACCACGAGGACCCATGTCGCGAACTGGAGGAGGAGCCATCCTGTCGTCCCTTCTTGGAGCCATGCCACGGAAGAAGTGACCTCCTGTGTAGGTTACCAATGGACGGGGTGCATGGTAGTAGAAGCGGTTCACCCCATAGCGGTCGTAGTCGTAGATGCTGAATCGCCAGCCACGGTTTGCAAACACGATAGGACGATAGAAGTAGGTGTAGTTGATTACACGGTTCCAGAGTCTTGTGCCGAGCAAATTGCGGAGTGCAATATCGCGTGCAGCCACCACTGCCATGTAGTCGTCGTAGTAGTAACCCAACGCCACGTCATCCAGATACTCGTTCACGCCCCAGATGTAGTCGTAGTTGATGCGATATATCTCGTCGATGACGAATGGGTCGCTGATACCAAGTGTGTAAGCCATGCGGTCGGTCAAGAACCGTGCATTGCTGCGCATTGCTGCGATGCTCATGCTCTGAGCGTTAACTGTCATTGCTCCGATGAAGAGAACGACTGCTGCGAGTGTAGTTCTTAAAGCCTTCATAATCGTATTCTTTTAAAGTGTTAATACTTTGTTTATTTCTTTTGTCGATGCAAAGTTACGGCAAAAATAAGCCCCCTGCAAATGGAGTTTTCCTATTTGCAAGGGGTTTTTCCCTATTGTATGAGGGGTCAAGCGAAGGGAAGTTCGAGTTGCACCGCTCCCAACAGATTGAAGGTCATTCGATGATAAGGTGTAGTACCATGATTCTCAATACCTTGCCGATGCTCTTTCGTAGGATAGCCTGCGTTGTGGTCCCATCCATAGAAAGGATATTTCTTGTGCAACTCTTTCATGTAATCGTCACGATATGTCTTTGCCAGGATGGATGCAGCCGCAATGGAGAGGTATTTTCCGTCACCCTTGACAATGGTGGTGTAAGGCACTGCCCCTTTCTTGTACGGCAGAAACCTGTTGCCATCAATAATAAGATGCTCTGGTATCACCTTCAGTCCATCGATGGCTCTATGCATCGCTGTGATGCTGGCACGCAGGATGTTCATCTCATCAATCTCCTGGGGTGTCACAATACCCAATGCCCATGCCACCGCATCGCGCTCAATCTCTTCACGTAACCGGTACCGCTGCTTTGCCGTCAACTGCTTCGAGTCATTCAGTAGGTCATTGTGGTAATCCGTCGGCAAAATGACAGCCGCTGCATACACACTACCTGCCAAGCACCCTCTGCCAGCCTCGTCACAGCCTGCCTCGATGACTCCTTCTTTATAATAAGGTAATAACATTATTTCGGTTGTTTACCAATATATGCCAAGATGCCACCATCCACATAAAGCACATGTCCATTCACTGCATCACTGGCATGAGAAGCCAGGAACACGGCAGGACCGCCCAATTCTTCGGGGTCGAGCCAACGCCCTGCAGGGGTCTTGGCACAGATGAATGAATCGAACGGATGACGGCTACCATCTGCCTGACGTTCACGAAGTGGAGCTGTCTGAGGGGTGGCAATGTAGCCAGGACCTATGGCGTTACACTGAATGTTGTACTCACCATACTCAGAACAGATGTTGCGGGTCAACATCTTCAGACCACCCTTGGCAGCAGCGTAAGCAGACACCGTCTCACGTCCCAACTCACTCATCATGGAACAGATGTTGATAATCTTACCCTCCCTGCGTTTCATCATCTCAGGCAACACCGCACTGGCACAAATGTACGGAGCCACGAGGTCTATGTCTATCACCTCCTGAAACTCCTCACGAGCCATCTCATGCATCGGAATGCGCTTGATGATGCCTGCATTGTTTACGAGGATGTCAATCTGACCCACCTCCTGATGAATCTTCTCCACCAATGCCTTCACCCCCTTCTCGTCTGTCACGTCACATAAATAGCCCTTGACGTTCGTGATGCCAGCTGCCTTGTAGTTGTCCAAGCCCAACTGCAAAGAAGCCTCACTCCTCGCGTTGAACACCACCGTCTTCGCACCAGCCTTCACAAAAGCCTTGGCGATGTTAAATCCTATACCATAAGAAGCACCGGTCACCCATGCATTCTTACCTTCCAAAGAAAATTCTGATAAATCTGCCATAATAGTTGATTAGTTTGTTAGTTATTAGTTTGTTGGTTGTTTTGTAAACTCACAATTCTTGCCTTTGCCTCATCCAGTAGTTCAAAGAGTTCCTCCTGTGTTTCGGCACGGAGAATCTTAACACGGGTTTGACGGAAGTCTGGGATACCCTTGAAGAGAGGGGAGTTGGCAAGATGGCGACGTACATGCATGATGCCTCCCAATTCCGTGCGCTTGCGCTCCTTGAGGGCATTGTCCTCACGAAGAGAATAAGCCACGCTGGTGCGCACTTGTCGTTTGAGCACGTCCATCTTCCAGTCGAGCGTCATCGTGTCATCATGCTTGCCCGTATCAAGATAGGTGCGCACATCCTTGAAGAGCCAAGGCTGACCAAAGGTGGCACGACCAATCATGATGGCATCCACCCCATAATGCTCAAATGCCGCTTCTGCCTGTTCAGCAGTGCAAATGTCCCCATTGCCGATGATGGGGATATGCATACGAGGATTCCGCTTCACCTCTCCAATCAGTGTCCAATCAGCCTCACCTTGATACATCTGACTTCGTGTTCTGCCGTGAATGGTCAATGCCTCGATGCCACAGTCCTGCAATTGCTCCGCCAATTCAACGATGATCTTGTTTTGGCAATCCCAACCGAGACGTGTCTTCACCGTAACAGGAATTTTGACAGCCTTGACCACCTCACGAGTGATGTCAAGCATCAGTTCTGGAGTACGCAACATGCCCGCACCAGCCCCTTTGCCTGCCACCTTCTTGACAGGACATCCGAAATTGATGTCAAGAATGTCAGGATGCGCCTCGCTCTCCACAATCTGTGCTGCCTCCACCATACTCGGCACATCGCGTCCATAGATTTGGATAGCGACAGGGCGTTCGCGGTCATCCACCCGAATCTTCTCCAACGAGCGGTTGACACTACGGATGAGGGCATCGGCACTGACGAACTCGGAATAGACCATGCTCGCCCCGAACTCCTTACACAAAAGCCTAAAAGCCTGATCTGTCACGTCCTCCATGGGCGCCAACAGAACAGGCTTTGTACCAAGATTGATGTCTCTTATTCTCATGCTTCTGAGAACTCGCTCTTACCTACACCACAAAGTGGGCATTCGAAATCATCTGGAAGGTCTTCAAAAGCCGTACCAGGCTCAATGCCACCTTCTGGATAACCTACTTCGGGATCATACTCCCAACCGCAGGTGTCACATACATATTTCTTCATAATCTCTTATTTAAAGAATCTATTATACAATCCTTGGAATCCAGCACCATGACGTGCCTCGTCCTTTGCCATCTCATGTACGGTGTCGTGAATAGCATCGAGGTTCAACTTCTTGGCTACCTTCGCAATCTCCAGTTTGCCAGCACAAGCGCCTTCCTCTGCCTCCATACGCTTCTTCAGGTTGGTCTTGGTGTCCCAAACCACCTCTCCGAGCAGTTCTGCAAAACGTGAGGCATGGTCAGCCTCCTCGTAAGCATAGCGGCGGAATGCCTCTGACACTTCTGGATAACCTTCACGGTCTGCCTGACGAGCCATCGCCAGATACATACCTACTTCTGTACACTCGCCCATGAAGTGGTCTTTCAGACCTTGCAACACGAAAGCGCCTTCTTCACCTGCAGGGATGGCTTTTGCCACACCTAATTCATGCTCGCAAGCGAAATTCAGACCTTCTGTCTCTTTCAGTTTGAACTTGTCACCAGGGACCTTGCACTGAGGACATTTCTCTGGAGGGTTCTCGCCCTCATACACATAGCCACACACGGGGCATACCCATTTTTTTGCCATAATTGTTAGAGTTTTAAGGGTTAGTAATTATTTATTCGGGTAGGTCACTTCATTGCTCCTTTCACCCAAACCTCCGTAGAAGTTGGCACAACGCACCGAATAACTCACATTCTCTGGCGAGCCCTTGGGCACATTGTAGAAGGGTTGTGTCGTGAACGCCACCACATCTCGGTTTTTGCATACTGCATACAGACAGGCTTCGGGCACATCTTCCCAATAGATGCTGCCTCTGTCTTTGATCTGCACCACGGGCGGATGGATTTGTGCCGACTTCCGTTCTGGATGCCAGCCAGGGAACACATCGTTGATGTCGTATTTCTCCGCTTCGGCAGTGGTCAGATAGGTGTTGTAACGCATATTAGTCATTACGTTGTTGGCATCCTTGAACTGCTTCTTGCGTCCATTAGTGGGTGCCAACTGGAATTCGTTGTCGAGGCTCTCATATTCCGAAAACAGACGAGGCAGGGTGCCTTGCATGTCTGTCCAACCCAAGGAGTCGGGCAACAGTTCCATCAGAGTGCCAAGAAAGACGGCACGGGGTGCATTTTTCCAAGGACGACCCAGCAAGTATTTGCCTTCCTGTTCCTTCTCACCATAAATACGGCAACTGTTGAACACGTAGCCGTAGGCACGGTTTGCCTCGGTGGCTGGTGCACAAATCACATCACCCTTACCCCCTCGTTCACGCAGTTCGAGTGCGCAGCGGTTAAAGTAGATGGTGCCGCCTCCGCAGATGAAATCCACCGTACCCTTGATGGTGCAATCCTCCAGATAGGTGGTGCCTCCGTCGTTCGTGTAGTAGGTGTCCTGATTGCTCATCAGCGAGAGGTTCTTAAAGATGTTGCCTCGACAGTTCTTCTCGTTGAGTGCCACAGCACGGCTGGCATAGGCTGTCATGTCGTCACGGTAGTTCGACCATAACTCAAGATCCTGAATGTATGTGCTGTCAGCCCCTTTCAGGAAGAGCGTTGAGGTGCAACTGATACCTTCATGCATGGGCATAGACTCAATCTGCGTATTCTTCATGCCTTCACCACAGATGCTCGTGTTGGGGGCCGTAAGGATGGTCATTGGACTTGGAATGGTCAGTTCCCTGCCATTCTCAGTGATGGTGATGGGATTGCCCTCGCCCTTGATGCGATACATGCTGGACTTGACGAAAATACGATAGCGCTTCGACTTGTCGGCACGGTTATTGGCAGCACGAATGGCTGCCACGAAGTTGCCGTTATCGGGCACTACAAAGTCATACTTGTAACGAATACGTCCAAGTGAATCAGGAGTCTGTGCCCCTGCCGTACTTGGCAGCAGGGACATCAGCGTAACGGCTAATATATATAGATGTGTCCTCAAATTTCTACTTCAGTTTCTCCAATTTGTCATTCTTCTCAATCGTCCATCCCTCACGCTTCGAAATGCCACAATCCGCACCCTTGAACATCTTGGCAGCCTCTTGATCACCCTTCAACTGCCAGTTGAGCCATGCCAAAGCCACCACCGCGAATTCGCCACCATGAGGCTGACGGTAGGTGCCGCCATGTCCCACAGGGAAGTTTGTTGCACATGCAGGCACGTGGTCAATGCGGTGGAAATCATCCATGCCGTTTCCATAAGCAATATCTGTTTCACCACCCAACAGGTACATGATGGGCGAATGAATCTCCTTCAACTTCGACTTCGGGGGCATAGGCATGCCACCTACAGCCTGACTGGCATTCTCCTGATTGAACAGACCACTGTTGCAAATCATCAATGCCTTGATGCGCTTGTCGGCACAGTTGAAGAGGGTCTGCAGACCACCGCATGACATACCTGCCACACAGATGTTCTTCAGATCAATCTTGCCATAATAGGGGGATTTCTTGTCCGCATTCTGCTTCTCCACCCAGTCCATCGACTCAATCTGCTGTTCCGTAGTGGACATAGGACCACGATAACCGTCTTCGTGAGGGAAATAACCCGTAGCCACTACGATGTAACCATGAGATGCAATTTCGTTCAGGAAGAGGTAGTGTTCCCAAGGCGAGTTGGTGCAGGCACCATTACCCCACACCAACACAGGTAACGGCTTCTTCTCGTTGAACTTGGACAAATCCTGGGGCACGAAAATCGTGTGGGCATCCAATGAAGGCTCTTCCTTCATGATTGCCTTATAAGGACCCGTACCGCCTTCTTCCACCACACGTGAAGCAGGTGGTTCATCCATCATTGTAAAACTCATACTGACGGTACCCAGTGCCACCAGCGCTGTTGCAGCTATCGCTGAACAAAGAAAACTATTTACTTTCATCTTATTCTTAAATTGTAAGTTGTACATGGTAAATGATACATTACTTGACTTTCCAAATCTTCAAGCAAATCATGCCGTCCTCACCTCCAAAACTGGGTTCACAAACAAAGATGGCATTGTTCAGCCATGCATACTTGCTGTCCTGAGGAGCCTCGAATACGGGTGCTGTACGGAAATAGAACTGATTGTTGCCATTTTCGTCTTTTCCCGTGTAAATCAGACCTTTGTTGCGGATATGGATGTTCACGCCATCATCCGTCTTGATACTGTAAATTGCCTCCAGTTCCGTACGACCATGTGCATTGTCCTGCAATTGATAGTCAGCACCGCCTGGAATGATAGTACCTTTCATCTTGGGGCCCTCGAATGTGCCTCCCACAATCGGAATGATAAAACGATTGCCGTGCGATGTCTGTCCCACCTGATAGGCACCCTCGCATTTCACTTTCAGTTCCACCACATACTCCAACTGAGGTCCCTCATTCTGCGCCTTCATTCCTACGAAGAAAGCCAGAAGCATCATTGCTGTCAAAATCCTTTTCATTGTCTTATACTTTTATAGGTTGAGTAAAATCGGGGACAAAGATAAAAAGAATAATCCATTGAAACAAGAAAAACATTAGAAAAATGAAAAAAGAAGCCCCTGCGCTTCCAACTTGGGCACCGACTTCGGAATCAACCTGCAGTGCGCTTGGGGAAGGTTGGGGCTATGCTTTTTTGTCTAATGTGGGGGCAAAGTTAGCGTTTTTGTATCATTTAGTTGTATATTTCATCAGAAAACTTTAATTTTGTGGCGAATTTTAACATTAAAAGGATTATTTATGCGTTTCACAGAACTTGCATACCCCATTTTTGAGCAAGCGATTAAAGATTATCATGTGCATGACAATATCGACCACCCTGTCAAAAATCCATATGAGGCTGGATGTATTGAACACGACCTGTACATGAAGAATTGGATTGATACGGTACAGTGGCATTTCGAGGACATCATACGTGACCCGCAGATTGACCCTGCGGAGGCTTTGGTGCTGAAACGACGCATTGACAAGAGCAACCAGGACAGGACGGATTTGGTGGAGACGATTGACTCGTGGTTCTGGACGAAGTATAAGGATGTGGCAGTGAAAGCCGATGCCACCATCAACACGGAAAGCCCTGCATGGGCAGTGGACAGATTGTCCATTCTGGCTCTGAAGATTTACCACATGAGGGAGCAGGTGGAGCGTAAGGATGCGTCTGCGGAACATAAGGCTACGTGTCAGAAGAAATTGGATGTGCTGTTGGAGCAACGTAAAGACCTCTCAACAGCCATTGACCAGTTGATTGAGGACATCGAGGCGGGAAGAAAGTACATGAAGGTGTACAAGCAGATGAAGATGTATAACGACCCGGACACCAATCCCGTGCTGTACGGGAATAAATAATGAAGATAGGCTTCGACGCCAAGCGTCTGTACAACAACTTCACAGGGTTGGGAAACCACAGCAGGACAACGATTGATATCCTGACGGCAGAGTTTCCCGATAATGAGTATTGGCTCTATACGCCCAAGGTGAGGTTGAACGGTGCGACACTACCCTACATGGGAAAGAAGAATTGCCATACGGTAACTCCAAAGGGTGTGATGAGGGGCAGTGCATGGAGAACGTATGGACTGGTGAACGAGATGAAGAAGGATGGCATCGAGGTTTTTCACGGACTGAGCAACGAGATGCCGGTGGGTTTGTTCCATTCAGGCATTGCGTCAGTGGTGACGATTCACGATGTGGCATTCAAGACGTTTCCGGACATGTACCACTGGCACGACCGCAAGATCTACGACATGAAGTGGCAGTATGCCTGCAACCATGCTGACCACATCATCTGCATCAGCGAGTGTACGAAGCGTGATGTGCTGGAATTCTACAATGTACCAGAGCATAAGGTGGAGGTGATTTACCAACCCGTGAACCCCATCTACTACACACCCATTGCAAAGTCGGACACGCAGCCCTATATGCTGTATGTAGGTGCCATCAACTCACGAAAGAACCTGTTGGGCATCGTGAAGGCGATGGAGTTAATACCCGAGGATGTGCGTTTGCCACTGGTGGTAGTGGGTGGTGGCGGAAGTTACAAGCAGAAGGTGCAGCAGTACATTGCAGAGAAAGGCATCGAGACGTGGTTTGTATGGCCTGATATGGTGGACAAGATGTCCTTGCAACGCCTCTATACGAATGCGGAGATGCTGGTCTATCCATCCTTCTACGAAGGGTTTGGCTTGCCTGTAGTGGAGGCACAATTGTGTGGCTGTCCTGTCGTAACAAGCAATGTGAGCAGTCTGCCCGAAGCAGGAGGTCCTTTTGCTTTGCAGGCAGACCCGAACAGTCCCGAAGACATTAGCGAGAAGATGATCCAATTGCTCACCGATACGGAATTACGACAAAAGACCATCGAAGGTGGCAGACAATACGCGAAAGAGACTTTTGACCCACAGAAACTGGCAAGGCAACTGATGGGAGTGTATGAAAAACTAAAAAACTAAAAGAGATATGAATTTTCTTGACAGAAATGAATTTAACTTTGAGCCTTCACAGAAAGTGAAGGATACGATCAAGAACTTTGACCCCAAAGATTTGTGCTTCTACACACGCATCTATGACCAAGGAAAGAAGAGTGTGGTGAGCGTCCGTGTTGGAGAAATATATGGTGTGCCAGAGGAGCAGGTACTGCTGGCATATGGCGGTGAGGACATCCTGAAGAATTCCATTCACTATTTCCTGACCAAAGGTGACAACAAGAAAATTCTGATTCCAGAGTTCTCGTGGTGGTACTACAACAGAGTGGCAAGTGAGTGTGACGGTGTGTTCGAGATGTATCCTCTGCACGAGCAAGAGGACACGTTTGCCTACGATGTGGACGAGGTGATTGAATACACTAACCGTGTACATCCCCGTATGCTGTTGTTGGCATCGCCTAACAATCCTACAGGCAACAGCCTCAGTAGTGAGGAGATTGGTCGCATTATGGAGAATATCCCCAACGACACGATGGTGCTGGTGGATGAGGCATACGCTTCGTTCATCACCAGCGATGTGGATTATATCGCCCCATTGGTGAACAAATATTCCAACCTCATCATCTCACGAACCCTGTCGAAGTTCTACGGACTGCCAGGATTGCGTTGCGGTTTCGGATTCATCGGCAAGGGACACGACCAGTTCCTCAGTTATGTGAACAAATATTTGGGTTATAACCGTTTCAGTGAGGCAGTGGCATTGGCTGCCCTCGACAGCGATGAGCACTACCGTAAGGTGGCTGACCAGATGGAATGGGGACGTCAGTTGTACAAGAAGGAATTGGGCAATTTGCCTGGTTTCAAGGTGTATAAGAGCGTGGCAAACTTCATCCTTATCAAATATCCCATCGCTATCAAGGAGGCACTGCAAAAGGAACTGGCTGCACAGGACTACAAAATTAAGTTCATGGGTGACCCTGGACTGGAATCATGCTTACGCATCACCTTGGGACGTCCCGAACAGACACAAGTCGTATGTGACACCATTAAACGCCTTGCAACAGCATGAAAGCAGTGATTCTTGCAGCAGGCATCGCATCACGTCTGCGCCCCCTCACGAATGACCGTCCTAAGTGTCTGTTGGAAATTGGGGGCAAGTGTCTCCTGCAACGTTCCTTTGATGGACTCATCCAGAATGGCATCAAGGAGTTTGTGGTGGTGACGGGCTATCTGCACGAACAAATTGAGACCTTCCTCAACAACCGATACAAGGATGTCTCTATTACCTATATATATAATGGGCCGTATGCCTCAACCAACAACATCTATTCCCTCTGGCTGGCTCGTCCAGAAGTGGAGGGGAAGGAAATGCTACTGTTGGACAGCGACATTCTTTTCGACCCTCGAATTGTGACTCGCCTCTTGGCATCGAAGCATCCAGACATCCTTGCGCTCAACAACCACCCATTGGGTGAAGAAGAGATGAAGATTGTGCCTGATGGTGAGGGGAAGGTGAAGGAAATCAGCAAGACCTGTGCCATTGCTGACGCAGCAGGCGAATCGATTGGCATCGAACGGATGTCTGCCTCCTACACTACAGCCCTCTACAAAGAACTGAAAGTAATGATGGAGCAGGAAGGACTCACCAACATCTTCTACGAACGCGCCTTCGAACGACTTATCCCACAAGGACACACCTTTTGGATAGAAGACACCACAGACCTCTTCTCCATAGAACTTGACACCGTGGAGGACTTCAATGCTGCCAAGGAACTGATTCCCGCAGAACTTTATTAACCATGGCATCCTACGACATCCGTCCATTGCAATTGCGTATTCTCGACATTCTGATGGCTGTACATCAGGTGTGTGAGGAGCATGGGTTGCGGTATTACATCATTGCTGGCACCTTATTGGGAGCGATGCGCCACAAAGGGTTCATCCCTTGGGATGATGACCTTGACATCGGGATGCCACGTAAGGATTATGACCTGTTGATGGAACATGCAAAAGAATGGATGCCAGCACCTTTCGAGGTGGTCAGTTACGAAACAGACAAAACGTATCCATTGCCTTTTGCCAAGATACAGGATGCCAGCACCACGCTTATCGAACGGATGCATCTGAAGTATTTAGGAGGAATCTATATTGACGTATTTCCATTGGATGGCATGACTGCCAGCCCCATTGTGCAACGTTGGCACTTTGCCCGATATTTTTATTTGAAGAAAGTGCAGTACTTCCTCTATCGAGACCCCTACCGACATGGGCATGGGCCTTCTTCGTGGATTCCTCTGCTGTGCAGGAAACTCTACACCTTAGAGGAGGTGCAGGAAAAGATGAGAAGGATGCAGAAAACGTATGACTTTGATGCCTCAGAACTAGTGGTAGATCACGATGACGGTAGGAAAGGCATCATGCCACGAGCCATCTTGGGCACTCCTACCCCTATCCTCTTTGAAGGTAAGCAAGTAATGGGAGCAGAGAATCCTGATGCCTACCTATCACAGAAATATGGTGACTACATGACCATCCCTCCTGGTCCTAAGCAGAAGCAGCACAACTTCCACCTGTTGGATTTGGAGAAGAGTTACCACGAACTGACGGACGCATAGAAAGTGCCAAGGTATTACCCGTCAGGAAGACAGGAATCAAATACCAATTCTTGGGTGAGAACAGTTTCATCACAATGTTCTCAAATCGGAATAAGCCCGTCATGAAAGGATGATGGTATTTGCTGTAACAATAAATCTTTGAAATGAATCGCTCCTTTCGGATGGCTTTCTTTCCATCGGAAGAGGAGGCTCCATGTGCATGCAGGAACCTGACAGTGGGGAACACCATATTGGTATATCCCCATGCTTCCAGCCGACGGGCAATGTCGTATTCCTCATGAAAGAGGAAGATGTTGGTGTCGAAACCACCAATCTGCCAAAAGACTTCTGCACGGAACATCATGAAACTTCCGTTGATTTCTGACACCACAAATGGCTCTGTACGGGTCAGGTCACTACGCTTCGGGTATTTCTTGGGGAACAGGTATTCGAAGATATCGTCACCAAACAAGTCACGACGAATGCCAAACTTGTGGCGGAAGGAGAAAGCCGTACCATTAGGACGGTATTGTTGCGGCGTGATGACTCCCACCTCTGAATGGGTTGACAAGTACTCTACCAAGGGTGTGATGCAGTCTTCCACCAACAGGACATCGCTGTTCAAGAAGCACAAATAGTCGCCAGTGGCTTGTTCTGCCCCCAGCATATTACCCAATCCGAAGCCCGTGTTGATTTTGCTCCTGACGATTTGATGACGCTCCTGATTGAGTTGCAATAAACGCTCATAGTTCACCTGCTCACTGTTGTTGTCAACAATGACAATCTCATAGTTCCCCTGTCCATAGAGGGTCTCTATGGATTGGACACATTGAGCCGTGATATCAGGCGTGTTGTAGTTTAATATGATGAAAGAAACCATTTATCTTTTCTTCTTACGCATCTTATGCTTCAACTCTCTCCGCTTTTCGAATGCTTCGAGTTTTTGTATCACCAACAACTTTGCCCACTCCACATTCCAACCTCGCAACTCGGCATACAACCCAACAATCTTCTCCAAGGCTGGACGCACATGAGTCAGGCGCATCAGGTTCCTGATACATACTTCTCGGGTGGGGTTCTCCACAAACTTGGAACGGTTGATGTCTATCGTCGTGATGCAATACCCTGTGGGGGATTGAGGGTCTTCCCGATAGAGAAAATTCGAGAGGTTGGTGTCACCATGCATAAAGCCCTTCTCGTGCATATCTACCAGGAAGTGTGCCAATGCTTTGAAGAGGTCATCGTGCTCTTCCCATTCCTCGCGCAGTATACGGGCATCTGGGTCACCACAATAGGCTGACACCACATAACCCTCCTTATACAATCCCCAATGATAGCCCTCTACGCAGGCGAGGGGTTCAGGAGTATTGATGTGCAGTTCCCGAAGTTTCTGGGCATAGGTATAGGCTCGCTTGGCTTTGCTCGGACGAACAAAAGTATAGTCGAAGCGTTGGGTGAATAGAGGGCGATGAAAGCGTTTCACCACGATTTTCTCCCCATCCACCTTGAACACTCTCACCTGGTTTCTAGAGTCATAGATGAGCATACCTTCCTTGTCAAATCTCTGGGGCAATTCATTGACAAATTTAGCCAAAAAGGCATACTTGGGATTGATGATAGACTTATAATTCATCAGGAGATATTGATATTATTCTGTTTAGCAAATTCGCGATAAGGCAAATCCAGATTGATGTAATAGAAGTTGTGCTGAATCTGCTTTTCCTTCGGTGGGGGTGTCATGTAGTCACCATACATCTCAGTGAGATACTGGTGGGCATCTGATACGCCCATGAACATCTTACCCTCAAACTCATATTCCTTCGGTTCACCAAGAATTTTCTTTGCCACAATGCCACGAAAGACGGAGTCGTAGTCTATCACATACTCGCAATCATCAAACGGATACTTCGTCATGAGGCGTTGCACCTTGTCCTGCAACTGCTTCAAAGAATATATCTTATGGATGAGCAATGGCCACCACGAACGAGGTCCCTTGCCGTGCTTGAAGGGGTCTCTGCCACGGAAGAAGAGCAGATGACGCCAGAATTTGTACTTCTTCAAGTGCTTCTTCTGCACCGATTTGTCTGAAGGGATGCCATCAATCGGGAATATATCCACATAAATGCCTTCGGGAAAGTCGAAGTCGGGACGCTCAATCACCGTGGTACTGGCATCCTCTACCTTGGCAAAGGGGTAAGGATAGTCGGAACGGTTATGGGGTCCCACCACCTCGAAGGGTGCAGGCATCCATTCCTGGCAATGTTCCAACAGGAGGTCATAATCAGGGCGTGGCATGCAGATGTCCATATCGTCATCCCATGGAATGAATCCCTTGTGCCTGATAGCCCCAAGCATCGTTCCCGCCCATAAGTAATAACGCAAGTTGTGCTCACGGCACACCTTGTCAATGCACTCAAGCATTGGGACAAGCCTTCCCTGCAATGTCTTGATGTCGTAATTGGCAGTATTGATCAGTCGCATAATCTCTAAGAAAGCAATTCCTTGTACAATTGCACATAGGCTGCTATGTGCTTCTCGTAACTGAATTCCTTTGCATGTTGTTTCACTTTCTCTATCTGTTCTGCATGGTCATAGAACCCTGCAAGTTTCTGATTTACTTCTTCTGCCATTTCATCAGCAGAAAGTGTCTTCCACACCATGGCACAATCACCACAAATCTCTGGCAAACAGGTGGCTGACGAGATGAAGACAGCCTTCCCAAACTGCATCGCTTCAATGGCTGGTAATCCAAAGCCTTCCCCTACACTTGGGAAGAGGAATGCCTCACAATGACGATAAAGCCACACCTTCTCCTCGGCAGTAATCTTACCCGTCAAATAGGCATTTTTCGTGGGCAACATCTCGATATGTTCACGCACCACCTTCGAATAGGCAAAATGGTCATCTCCACACACATACAGATCATGGTCGGGGAAATGCTTCATCATGTCCACCAACAGATGGAAATTCTTCTTGGGACGTATCTGTCCGATGGCAAAGAAGAAAGGCCTTCCTGTGGCAAAGGCAGGCTTCTTTTCGGGCTCCTGCGTAATGTCCTCCACCCCATTGTAGATGACCCTGACGGGCTTACCCTTCAAGTTGAACTGCTCCTCAATCTGCCTCCCCACAAACTTCGAAATGCACGTAATGGCATCAGCCTGATTGATGGCGTGTTGCAAAACAAACCGATGCTTCTGCTGACGAATCCAATTCTTCTCCGTGAGGTAGTTCAAGTCGTGAATGGTCAACACAAACTTGCCACACTTTCCCCTCCGACGCTTCAACTGCTGCTGCGTAGTGGAATGCCACAAGTCCACCGTTGGCAATCCCTTGCTGAAATACTTGTGGAACTTACGCCGCACATGGGTAGTCTCCACCAAAGGACCAAAATCCTTGTCACAAGCAGAAGGCAACAGAAAATGAAACTTCAACGCTTCATCTTCCATCTTCGAATACCATTCAGCGTAATTCTTGGCAATCTGACCAAATCCACTCGTCGGGTTACCAATGTCATACAAGTCAAGCAAGACCGTTTTCTTTTCCATGCTGCAAAGATAAAGAAAAATAATTAGGAATTAGGAATTAGGAATTAGGAATTGTTACTTTTCAACGAAAAAACACTCTGAATGACAAATAATTCCCAATTCCTAATTCCTAATTCCTAATTATTCCCTACCTTTGCCCCCATGAATATACTCGTTGTACGATTTCGTCAGATGGGTGATGCCATCCTCGCCACCTCATTGCTCAATACGTTGCGCCACAACTTTCCTGAGGCGCAGATACATTTTGTGCTGAATGAGAAGATTGCTCCTTTGTTCCAAGGACATCCTTCCATTGACCGCATCATCACCTTCACCGATGAGGAGCGCCATCACTTTGTTCACTATCTGAAACGTGTGTGGCAAATCGTCCACCACACCCACTACGATGTCGTCATCGACATGCGCAGCACTGCCAACACCATGCTGTTTGCACGGTTCTCGCCCCACACACCCTACCGCATCGGTGTGAAGAAGGGGTACACCCGATTGGCTTTCAACCACATAATTCCTCCTTGTGGTAACAAGTCGATGGTGGAGCACGATGTCAGTTTCGCATCACCCTTGAACGCCATCAAGCCGATTGAACCCATCAAGGAGTTCACCCTCCACATCACCGATGAGGAGAAGCAAGCCTTTGGCACCTATCTGAAAGAACAAGGGCTTGACCTCGCCAAGCCCATCATGTTGGCAAATGTCACTGCCAAACTCGCTTCAAAAGTGTGGGATGAAGACCGCATGGTGTGGGTGCTTGACCAATTCATCAAGCAGTTCCCCGATTGGCAAATCATCTTCAACTATGCCCCTGGACAGGAAAAGGAAAACGCTTTCCGTGTCTATGAGAAACTGGGCAAACCCCAGCAGGTTTTCATTGATGTACAGGCACGTTCATCCAGAGAACTGGTGGCAATGGGCTATTTCATGACCTTCTTCTTTGGCAATGAAGGAGGTGCACGTCACATCATGCATGCCACAGGATGTCCTTCGCTGGTCATCTGTGCGCCAGGCAACAACAAGAGCGTCTGGCTCCCACAAAACAGCGTGCCAGCCGAAGGCATTGCTGCTACAGACCTTGCCGATGCCAAGACACTGGCATCTATGAGCAAGGAGCAACAGTACAGCCTCATCACCCAAGAACAGGTGTGGGAAAAACTTCGTCGTTCAGTTCAACAACTTCCAAATCTTTGATTTCCTTGCCGTCAATGACGAAACGTACCAAGGTGCGCACCTCGTGAAATCCATAACGACCTGCTGCACCCGGATTGATGTGCAGACACCCGATGGTGGGGTCATTCATCACCTTCAACAGATGAGAGTGCCCTGAAATGAAGAGTTGTGGTGGGTGGGCATATATCTGACGTCGAATGCTGGCATCATACTTGCCTGGATAGCCTCCGATATGCTTCATCAGCACATCCACTTCCTCACATTTCCATCGATACACCTCAGGGAACTTGATACGCACATCGCCACTATCGATGTTGCCATACACCGCACGCAAGGGAGCAATCTTTGCCAAGCGGTCAGCCACATCCATACTCCCGATGTCGCCCGCATGCCAAATCTCGTCACACTCCTTGAAGTACTTCTCGTAGCGTTCGTCCCAACAACCGTGGGTGTCAGAGAGCAGACCTATCCTTTTCATTCTGTTGTCACAGGTGCAGGTTCCGCTACCGTTTCCCTTTTCTTCATGTAGGTGGCAATCATGTTCCTCACCTCATAGGGGTGCTGCACAAACTCCACCTTGTGGTTTGTGCCACCACTACCCACGAGTTCGATGGCACCCGTCTTCAACATCCTTTCGAAGAAGGTTTGGTAGAAGTTTACGGTCTCCACCTTGAAGAGTGGTATCTCCGTCATTTTGATGTCGAAGATACCATCCTTCTGGATAAAGCGGTTATTCGTAATGGCAAACTCCGTACGGTTACGGATGAAGTAGCCAAAGCCGATGAGTCCGATACCCACCAAGCACACCACAACACACGCACAGAAAAGTGCCAACATATTGTTGTTGAAGTCATTGTAGTGCGTATAAGCAATGACCACCATACCAGCCACACTCAGCAGGATGAGCAGGATGCCCCATGCTGTGTAGCGAAAATTGTACGACCAGTGCAGTCTTCCCTTGAAGATGACCTTCTCCCCTGGCTCCAATGTTTTCTCAATAAAGTTTGCCATAACGATATGATTTTAAGTAGTTATCTTGTCTCAAACACCAGTGGCACTACCACCTTCATCACCACGTTTCTACCCATATTGTACACACCCATTCTTCCTGTCGCCACATTGATGTCCGTATATTTCAGTCGGCTCAAATGACTCTGATAAGCTCTATTAAAGAGGTTATCAGCAGTCACATACACCTCTGCCACTTTCTTCTTCCTGATCATCACATCTGTACCTGCCGAGAGATTCATGAGCGTGTAACTGGGTGTTGCCGTTTCCGTCTGCTCTGCCTTGTAATAGTGATTCTGTCGCAGATAGCACTCCAGTCCTAATGCCACGTATGCATTGTTCAACACCTTGCCGTGATGCGTAATCTCATACTTCACCTCCGATGTCCAGCGTGGTGCTGGCGTGAAGGGCAGATAGCGCGTCTCCTCGGGTTGATTCAACTGTCGGGCATCCACATACGAGAACGTATTGCCGAAATGCAAACGATGAATCGGGTGTATATCCACTCCTGCCTCAAAGCCTAATAATCGGGCATCACCTTGTGTATATTGATAGGTGTTATACCCCTCTTCCATCACCACATCGATACGCTTCGTGAAGATGTAGTTGCTGATTCTGTTGGCAAAGAGCGCCACCTGTGCCGACACATAATGTGACGTGAAATCCACACCGAGGTCTGCCTGCCAACTGTACTCTGGCTTCAGATGGGCACTGCCCAACTCATAACGCACTGTTCCCTCATGCACACCGTCAGCCCCCAGTTCACTCATATTGGGCGCACGGAAACCACGTGCCACATTCATCCTCACATCCAGATGCTCATTCGCATTCCACACGGCACCCACACTGCCTGTCACACCGTCAAAGTCCTTCGTATGGTCGTACTTCAAATGGCGATTGTCGTACCTCACACCTCCGTTCAGCGTCCACCTATCCCACTCTTTGCTTACTGTAGCGTAACCGCCAAAGTCAAACAGTCGGTATTCTGGTATCAGCGCCTCCTCGCCCAAGTTCTGCGACTTTTGCCACATACCGTTCACACCAGCCGCCAACTTCCATCCGTCAAACTCCTGCGTCAGATACCGCACATCGTATGTCACCGTATGCAGTTTGAAGAACACCTCATAGTTATCCATCGACTCTTCAAACTCCTGTCGTCGGTTCTGCTGATAACCCACAATCGCCTTCAGATAACCCTTTGGCAGATTCAGCGAGTTGTCCCACACCGCCTTGTAGTGCTTCACTTGCTGAAAAGGCAACGTCTTCGAGTAAGTCTTGTGGCAGTCAGTTGCCCACTCCAGTTCACCCGTCTCCTCATCACGTTCACCTTCTATAATGCTCGGAGTCAAGTGGTAACACGTCCACGTCAGGTGCGAGTGTCCCCACCGCTTATCCAATCCCAGCATCAGCCTTCCTGCCCGTTCCCTGAACTGCGATCCGGGCACATAGCCATCATATTTGTTCTTATACGCATGTGCTATCTTGTCCGAGAAACGTGCATCCCACACAAAACCGCTATGATTGCCTGCTCCATTCAGCGAATAGGCAAACAACCCATTGTTCGTCTGGTACTCTGTACTCACGTTCGCCCTCACTTCGCCATCCATTGGTGATGGTGCATCATGCAGAATCAGCACACCCGCCATTGCATCCGAGCCATACATCAGCGAAGCAGGACCCTTCAGAATCTCTACTGAGCCAACACCATTGCCATCCACTTCCACACCATGCTCATCACCCCACTGTTGACCCTCTTGTCGCACCCCCTCGTTCATCACAATGATGCGGTTATAACCCAAACCACGAATGATGGGCTTCGAAATGCCTCCACCTGTCGTCACCTGTGCCATTCCCGGTTGCTTCGCCACCGCATCAATCACATTCGTTGAGGTCGTCTCACGGAGTTCCTTTCCCGTCACCACCGAGATAGGTGCTGTCGAGTGCTTCAACTTCGTATCACCCGTCACACCTGTCACCATCACTTCGTTCAACTGCATGTGCTGATAAAACACATCTGCAGAATCTTTCTCATGCTGCACACCACACGTGTCCAGCGCATTTTGCGCTGTCATCGTCATGGCATAACACAACAATGACAGCATCACATATCTTGTCTTCATTAAAATTTCTTTTGATAAAATTTATTTTGCGTTTTATTTCTCTCCTGTGAATACACAAAACACAGGAGGAGCACGCCCGAAGACAACGCCCCCCACGCCAGCAACAACACCTTGTTCCGTACGACATTGAGGGGCAATATGGATCCATCTTTTTGCTGTAAAAACAACCACTGGCGCCAACAAGAACGGCAACGTGAGGAACTGGCACAGCACACAATCAAACGAGCAAACCGTCAGATTGCTGATATGTCCTGCATGTGGCAAATGATGCACACACTCCTCACAACTCTCACCATCCCAATGCGCCTCTGGATGCACGTGAAAAGACGACAACAAAAACATTGGCAGGAACACTGCCAATAGCACCACCGCAGAAATATGTCGCCTTGTCGTCATTTTCATTTACATCTTTGAGGTTGCAAAGTTACAAAGAATAATTGAGTGAGAAAAAAATTTTTATTTGTTCTTCATTTTTTTCTTTGTTCTTTTTCTGCGCGGAGCAGATTCTCCTACCGCTTTAATATTTCAAAATCAAAGAGTTGCAAAAGGTTTAAATCC
>JBGUGM010000057.1:0-3079 GCA_045111535.1 Bacteroidaceae bacterium | reverse complement strand
CGATGTATTGCGCAATGTCTTTTTGAGTTGCCATATTATTTCCGCAACACCAATGAGGTGATTTTCATGCCTTCGTTGAGTATGGCTGTGCCAGAGAATTTTTTGACATCAGTGGCAGCAGGTTTTTCATCCTCTCCCGGGTTTCCTGACTCCGTGTCGAGTGCAGGGTGTGAACCACGTGCATAGGTTTCTTCCTCAAGGGAGAACTGAACATTGTAGATGCTTCTGCCTCCTGCCTTGACTTTTGTGATGGTGGCGTTCTTGACGTTGAAGACAATCATGCGACCAGATGAATGCATATTGGACATATAGGCATAAATGTCTTCGAGTTCAGGATTTGCCTTGCCAATATAGGAATTGATTTCTGATGCAAGCGTAGAGGCGATAGTGCCTTTGTCGTTGTCGCCAAGAGCATCGAAATGAGTGGTGAGTGCGTCCTTCACGGCAGTCTTTTCCTCAATGGTCAGTTCCTCATTATCGAGTTCAGACATCAGTTTGCGTGCCTCGGCCAGATACTTTCCTCTGGAGAACTGATTGATGTACTGCTCAAATGCCTCGCGGGTATTGTCTTCAACAGCCTGGGCAAAGGAGAGCGAATCATACTTCTGGTTGGCTTTGTCAAGATAGAACCCGTCGGGATGCACATCCAAGAAGTGACGGACAGATTCCAAAGACATGGTGCCTTCAGCAGCCTGCCAGTCGTCGCGCTCTGTGAAAAAGCGGTCATGAAGGTCTTTCAACTGCGAATAGTGGAAAGCATCAGAGTTGTAGGTGTCGAAATATTCGTTAAGGGCATCCTCGAGAGAATCCAGTTGATGAGCGTTTTCATAACGGATGATGCGGTCATAAACTGTACGTTCATCAGCATCACTACCACCACGAAAGAAGAGGTACCACCCTGCTGCTCCTGCAAGAGCAACAATGAGAAGTGAAATGATGAGAATCGTGGTTACCGCGCTTTTCTTGGCTGGCGGATTTTGATTTTGATCTTGGTTGTTTTCGAGTGTCATATGATTATTGTATTTAATTATTGCTGTGTAATGACTGTATCGGGTGTAGTTTCCTCTGACGCTTCACCCATGATGAGGGAATCCAACCCTTCCTCCATCAGAAGGGTGTCAGACAGAAGGGTGTCTTCGGGTTCCATCACATAGATAGGTGCAATGGGCTCTTCTTCCACCACTTTGACATCCTGTATGGTGTCACCTGTGCCCTCAAAGGCATGCATCACGGGACGTGCATTCTTGTCGAATAGGAGAATGCCGATGAGAGCCACTGCAGAGAGGACGAGATAGAGGGTCGTGGAACGCTTAACCACCTTGCTGTCAGAAGGATAACGCCATGAGACGTAGAAATATGCACAGGAAAGGAGTATCCAGACGATGCCAACCCATGTGAATCCAAAGAGAAAACTCTTGACGAGGATACAAATGAAGATGCTAACTGACACCACCAAACCTAAATCGCTGTAAGAATTTCTGCGTTGCATTGACGTGATAAATGACCCTTTTGATTTTTTCTTTGGCAAAATTAGAGATTAATGTCGAAATAACACTCATGATAAAGAGAAAAATCGTAACTTCGCACCCGATTTTGAAAATTGAAGGATGAAAAGACATATTGTACATTACATAAAGTTGTTTTTAGGAACTTTTTTTGCCTTGTTTGCCACAGCATGCACTTCAAATAAGGAATGGCAAAATATCGAGTTCTACAATGTGGAGAAAATGGAGCAACTGACAGAGCAACCTCTGGATACAGAGGAGGATTCGGTCGGTTTCGGACAATTGCACGAGAGTGAAAACAGAGAGATGGACGTGAAGGTGGATATGCAGTTCATGAAATCGGAGAATGCCTCACAAGAGAAGGTGTGCAACCTCATCAACGGACAACTGATTGAGTTGCTACTGAAACAATCGAGCGAACTGAGCATTGACGAGGCGATTGCGCAATATATAGAAGATGTGAAGACGGAGTTTCATGGTGACGAGGTGGCGAACGTGTATCACGACCACCTAACAGGAAGGGCTGAATATGGAATGGAGAATGTGATTAACTACCGCCTGCTGGAGGATGTCTTCACAGGTGGTGCACACCCCTGCAAACTGACCACTATTTTGAGGTTTAACACACAAACAGGCGAGTTCATTACACTCGACGACGTGTTCCCCACCATCAACCAAAGCAAACTGCAAGACTTGCTACTGGCACAACTGATGAAAGACCAAAACGCCCACTCAATGGACGAACTGCATCAGAAGGGCATACTGGAAATGACGGATATGTTCATCAGCAACAACTTCGCCATGCGGGAAGACAGCATCGAGTTCCACTATAACGAATATGATATTGCCCCTTACGCTTCTGGCGCTTGCACGATTTGTGTAAGTTACGAGGACGTAAAGGACATCATCAGCACTACATGGGAAAACCGTAAGTAAGTTTCAGGGTGTCCATCACGAAGAAGGAACGCACTTGTGAAATGTAGGGGAAATCACCCAGTTTGTCAAGGATAAACTGCTGGTACTTCTGCATACTGCTCACACACACTTTCAGCAAATAGTCGCCATCACCTGATATGTTGTAACACTCGGTCACTTCGTTCCATGTGGCAACCGTATCGCAGAAACTGCTGGCTATCTGCTTGTTAATCTGTTTCATGGACACATTGCAAAAGACCATGAAACCACGCTCCATCTTGTTGGCATCAAGTACAGCCACATAGCCCTTGATGTAGCCCATACGTTCGAGGCGACGTTGGCGCTCGTAGGTGGGTGTGACAGAAAGATGTATCTGTTGTGCCAGTTCCTTGGTGGTCAGACGGCTGTTGTCTTGCAGAATACGAAGAATCTGAAGGTCTGTGTTGTCGAGTTCATGAATGTAGGTTTCCATGTGTGATGTGTTATTGGGGTGATGAGAATTGTTTGAGTTCTGTGTAGAGACGTTGGATGGGCAGTCCCATCACGTTGAAATAAGAGCCTTCAATGCGGGTGACAGCCACGTAGCCAATCCATTCCTGAATGCCATAGGCACCTGCCTTGTCATAAGGTTGATATGTATCCACATAGTAGGCTATCTC
>JBGUGM010000056.1:0-14522 GCA_045111535.1 Bacteroidaceae bacterium | reverse complement strand
TATGCTCTCTCCTTTTATTACTTATAGCATCAGTTCAAACATGCGTCGATAGGCTTCCACTTTCTTGTCGAAAGCAAGAGGGTAGGCACGTGAGGAAGATGGAAGGCGATAAAGAACCAATTGCTTTCCGTCTTGGTTGTAGGTGTTGGGAATGGGAACGTAGGTGTTTACCTTAGGTGTGTTGGGAATGTTGAGGAAGGCACAGATGGTGTCAGTGGCCTTTTCACCCGTAGTGACGATGGCACGACAATGAGGAAGTTGATGGAGTAGGGCAGGGATGTCGGTAGATTTCACTACGTCGAGAAACTTGTCTGATGCATTGTCCTTTTGTCTTCGAATGGCAGTTGCGGTGTCGAAGAAAGCGATGCCTTTTGTTTTGCAGAATGCTACAATCTCTTCCAATTTGAAGCATTTGGCTTCGGCATCTACAAAGTGATTCTTATCGTCAAAGAAGATTTGCCCCTCCAAACGCCAATGATCGTTGATGTAATTCGGGTAAAAAAAGTCAATGCACCAACGTTTCCGTTGTGGGGGAAAACTGCCGAGGAAAAGTACCTTGGCATTTTCGGGCAAGAAGGGAATGAGTGGGTGATACTCCACCTCATTGGTGCTTCGTGCAATGTTTTCTGTGTTCAGGTAAGTCATCTTTCTTATATTTTCGTCACAAAGGTAAGCATTTTCGATGAAAAGTCGTATCTTTGTCGCTTGTAATCACTCTACCTATTGAGAGATGGACGTGATTTTGAAAAAAGTTGATGTTTGATGTCACCTTTTGTTGTTTTGACCTGTTATATAGGTGAACTGGTTCAGAACAAACAAAATGTTTAACAATAAAAACTCATAAGAAAATGTATTTACAAGAACTTCTGGAATTTGGACAAGTCGTAGGATTATTACTATTCTTACTGCCTATTGTCATGGGATGCACTCTTTTTGTTATAATCATTTGGATGATTATTCGCAATAAACGGAATGAAACCAACAAGCGTGCGGAGGTGGCGTTGGCTGCCATCGAGAAGAACCCTGGCGTGGATGTGGAAGAACTTCTGAAGAAGATAACTCCGAAACAGAAATCGCTGAAGGAGAAACAAGTCAACAAACTGCAGTGGGGAATTGTTTTATCGTTGGTTGGACTTGTCTTCGTCGGACTCGGAACCTACTTGGGTTATGTAGGTGGTTTTAATGCAGATGATCCTGTATTCGCCAGTGTGTTTGGCTTTATTTTCCTTGCCGTTGGCATTGCTTTCTTCATCAACTATTATATAACGAAGAAGATGCTTGCCAAAGAGTTAGAGGCAGAAGAACGTGAATTGACCAAACAGGCGTAAACCGTGACTCGCGAAGAATTCATCACCCACGTGGAGCGTGAGCAGGAGGCACTGAGAGGCTTCTTGCTTGCTCTCTGTTGTGGCAAGAAAGATGATGCTGACGACCTTGCACAAGATGCGTTAGTCAAAGCATATATCTCGTCAGCGGGTTATCAGGACAAGGGAAAGTTTCGCTCGTGGCTCTTCAAGATTGCCCACAACACCTTCCTCAATCACAAAGCGAGTTGTCGTACCATGGAAAGTATCGACGAGGCACGGACACTCCTGAGCAATGCTTCAGCAGAATCTTCCTTCGAACATCAAGACCTCTATCTTACCCTTCGTACCCTGCCACCCAAAGAACGCTCATCCATCACACTGTTTTATCTCAATGGATACAGTATCAAGGAGATCGCTGCCATCACCGACACCTCGGAGGATGCCATTAAGAAACAACTCTCACGAGGACGTGACAAACTAAAAGAAAGACTGAAACTATGAAGAAAGATAAAGCACTTGAGGATCTTTTCCTCGCTCAGAAACCGCAATTCGACGACAGCGACGCGTTCATGGCATCGCTCAACCGGCGTCTGGATGCCGTCGAGTACCTCAAGCAGTATCAGGAGGCTACGATTCGCCGCTACAAGATGGCGATGGTGGCGACGTTTGTCATCGGCATCATCAGCGGAGCCGTCGGCATCACGTTTCTCCTTGCCGCGCCAGCCGACGTCCCCCTCTTCACCTTCCGTATGCACTCGGTCTTCCTCCAGTGGCTCAGTGAGAACTCCCGCATCCTTGTCGCCATCGCCCTCTCCCTGCTGATGAGTTTCGGACTCATCAGCATCATTGCCAACATTCAGGACATTATGAGGATGCGGAAGAAGAGAGATTCATTCTCTTTCGTGACGGAGAATGTATTGTAGGTGTGATTTAAGAAAGCGTATGAAGAAGAATCCGTTCAAAGATTTCTTTTATTTCTCGAAAGGCGACAGGCGTACGATTGTTGCTTTGGGATGCATTGCGGTGTTTGCTATTGGTGTAGTGATGATGGTGGATGCTTGGAAAGGGAAAGAAAAGGACACGAGGGCTGTAGAGAATGTGGTGGTAGATATGGAGGAGAAAGAAGAACGTGGGGAGGTGGTATTGCAAACCTTTGATCCGAACACAGTTGATTCTCTCACACTAATTCATTTTGGTTTGAAGCCTTGGAAAGTGAAGAACTTCCTGCATTATCGTGCGGCAGGGAAAGTCTTTCGTTCAGCAGAAGATTTAGGCGATACGTATGGCTGGACAGCAGAAGACGTGGAGATGCTTGCTTCGTATGTGCGTGTAGGGAAGCAATATGAGAAGAAAGAGAAGAAAAGGGAGGAACGGGAACAATGGGAAAAGAAAGAAGAAAAGCCTGAGCACACTTCCAATAAGTTCCAATCTCTCACTAAAGTAGATGTGAATACAGCAGACACAACCCTGCTTCGTCGCATTCCTGGTGTGGGTGCGAAGATCAGCGATGCCATCGTGCGTTATCGCAAGCGTTTAGGTGGATTCCATTCTGTGGAACAATTGTTAGATATCAAGATTGTTTCTCCTGAACTATTAGAGTGGTTCTCTGTTTCTTCATCTCCCGCTCTTCAGAAGTTCAACATCAACAAAGCCTCTTTTCAAGCCCTTAACAGTCATCCCTACATCTCTTACGAACAAACCAAAGCCTTGCTGCAATACATCCGTTTGTATGGAGATGTGAAGGATGAAGAAATGTTGCTTGCAACAGGCATCTTCACGAAAGAAGAGGTGGAGAAGTTAAAGCCTTATATAGCATACGAGTGAGATTGGATATAGTTGGAGCGAATAGGGTTGGAAGTACTCCTTTCAGCCTTTTTTGTGCTTGAAATGTTAAATATTTCTTCTTTTGAGAAAAAGTTTATGCATTTGTTTGGTTTATATTATAAAGTTGTTTACCTTTGCAGTGCAATCCGGATGAAGTGTGCCAAGTCTGACCTTTCTGCAGGAGGAAGGACGGGGCACGAAAGAGAGTTTTACCAACATTTCTTGAATCATCAAAACGAAAACAACAATGGAAGAAACAATGAATATGACTGCCGAACGCAGTCTGGAAATTATCACTGAGCAGATTGTACAGAGCCGTAAGGCTGTGTCAAAGGACGTTGGGCAGTCGCTCTATGTGTCGGGGCTTTGCACGATGGGTATGGCAGTAGTGGTGTCTCTTATCAACTATTTTTCATTCTCGCCTCTGGGACATTTTTTGTGGCTTGTGTTGCCCCTCATTATTTGGTGGGTGCTACGTAATAATAAGGAACGGGTGAATGCACCTGTGAGCCTTGTTAGTACGTTGGTGAGCAAGACTTGGTGGACTTTTGCCGTTTTTGCGATAAGTTATGCGGTCTTGGCAAATATTTGGAATTTCATCATGGGGAGAATGTACACCCCCGATGAGTACGTCCGTATGCATATGCCCATCACTACTATCGTGATTCTGTTGATGGCGATGGCGGTCAGCATCACGGGACACATCTTGAAAAGCCGTTGGTTGGTGTGGTTTGGTATTATTGCAGGTCTGCTTGTTGTCATCAATAGTCCTATTGGCATCGGAACCATCATTCTGTGTCGCTTATATTCATCGCAGGTGGTTAGCATGTGGTCTTTCATTGATCCCTGTCCCATTGTTTTTCTTTTTGCCCTCATTGGTCTGATGCTCCCAGGTCTCATGCTTAAAAAACAAAAATAGCCTATGTTTCAGCCATTAGACCCATTGCTGCACGCTGAGTTGCGACTGGCTGTGATGTCGTTACTCATCAGTGCTGACGAGGCCGAGTTCCCTTATATCAAGGAGCAGACGGGAGCCACGGCAGGCAATTTGAGTGTGCAGGTGGACAAACTCTCAACGGCTGGCTACATTGAAGTGGAGAAGACCTTTAAAGGCAAGCGCCCTTGTACTATTTGTCGTATTACCGACAAAGGAAGGCAGGCTTTTGAAGCATACGTTGAAGCACTGAAGAGTTATCTGCAAGTCAGTAAGTCGTGAAAAGTCTATGCGTTAAGTGATTATTTAACTGATAAAAATACAACACCCCTCGATTCCTATACGTTAGAATCGAGGGGTGTTATTATTTACTTAGTGTTTCTTTAATACACCTTGAAGCCGATAATCTTGCGCACTTCCTTCAGCGTGGCAGATGCACTTTCGCGGGCTTTCTCGGCACCCATCTTGGCAACCTTGTCGAGCAGGTCTTGATTGCTCTTGTATTCCTCGATGCGCTCGCGGATGGGGGTGAGGGTCTTCACGATGTCTTCAGCCAGTTGCTTCTTCATGTCACCATAGCGGATGGACATGTCGTTCCACTTCTCGTTGAAGTAGTCGTAGGTTTCCTTGGAAGAGGCAATCTCCATGAGTGTGAAGAGGTTTTGGATCACCTCGGGCTTCTCCTGATTGGGTGCTGTTGGACCTGAATCAGTCACCGCGCGCTTCACCTTCTTCTCGATAGATTTGGCATCTTCGTAGAGGTAGATGCAATTGCCTTCCGACTTGCCCATCTTGCCAGAGCCGTCCAGTCCTGGAATCTTGATGGCGTGGTCGCCAAAGTAGAAGTTCTGAGGTTCGGGGAAGAACTCCACGCCATAGATGTTGTTGAAGCGACGGGCACACTTACGGGCCATCTCCATATTTTGCTCCTGGTCTTTACCCACAGGCACCTTGGCAGCACGATGCTGAAGAATGTCGGCAGCCATGAGAGTGGGGTAGGTGAGCAGACCTGCATTCACGTTGTCGGGCTGCTTGCGAGCCTTCTCCTTGAAAGTTGTCACGCGCTCCAACTCGCCAAGGTAGCAGTTCATGTTGAAGTAGAGGTACAACTCGATGGTCTCGGGCACGTCACTCTGTATGTAGATGGTTGATTTCTCGGGGTCAATGCCACAAGCCAGGTATTCAGCCAGAATGGTGCGAGCCGACTGCTGAATGTCCTCGGGTTTGGGGTGTGTAGTGAGGGAATGCCAGTCGGCGATGAAGTAGTAGCAGTTATAGTCTTCCTGCATCTTCACGAAGTTCTGAACCGCTCCGTAATAGTTGCCGAGATGGAGGTTTCCCGTAGGGCGAATGCCGCTAAGTACGATTTCTTTCATGTTTATGTGCTTGAAAATTTGTGCAAAGGTAGTGAAAATAAGTGGAAAAACGCTTATCTTTGCAGGTGAAATAACGCTTTTTTATGAGAATAGGCATTTACGGAGGGAGTTTCAACCCCATTCACAAAGGGCACACGCAATTGGCAGCGTCTATCGTGGCACAAGGCATGGTAGATGAACTGTGGCTATTGGTGTCGCCATTGAATCCTCTGAAGAGTGGGGAAGTGAGTGACATTGCTGAGTATGAGCATCGTTTGAAGATGGCAGAACTGGCTACGGGGGGCATCGAAGGCGTGAAGGTTTCAGACTTTGAACGCCACTTGCCTTTACCGTCTTATACCATCACCACGTTGGGAGAACTCGGCAAGGCATTCCCTGAGCATGAATTTGTGCTCGTCATTGGTGCTGACAATTGGGAGCGCTTCCCTCGTTGGTATCATGTAGACGAGATTCTGGCTAATTATCAGATTCTCATTTATCGCCGTCCAGGATGCGAACTCAACGAAAAGGCATTGCCTTCCTCCGTGCAGGTGGTGGACACCCCTTTGTATGATGTCAGTTCTACAGAGATAAGAGAATCTGTGAAGAAAGGAAGGATGATGCGGCGTTGGCTTGATGCACGAGTGGCACGATACATCAAAAAGCATCAGTTATACCTCTAAAACTTCCATCTTACTTGCACCTGCAAGTCCTCCCGATGATTCGCGTCAATCATCTCCAATCCACTACTGATCACATCGCGGTTAAAGTACTTCGTCATGCCCAGTTTGGCATTGATGAAGAGTGACTGCTTCACGATAGGCACAGAGGCTACAAGTGTGCCTCGGATGCCCTCGTAATAATAGGATGTGGAGCCCAAGGAATAGAGTAGTGAGGGTTCGTAATGATATACGCGGGCATTGTAACTGTCTGTATTGAAATACGTGATGCCCAAGTCAATGCGACATTTGCTTTTTGGCGCTTGCCAGCGTACATTTTCTCCGATGGCGAAGCCATTCTCATCAGGATTGGTGCCGAAATGGATGAAAGAGCCTGTGGCAGAGGTGCGTAGCGTGACAGACGAAGACACATTGCAGTTCAGTTGCAGTTTCATGCTTTGATGTGTGTCATATACCAGCATCTTGACCTTCTCTCCATACCCCTCATACGTGAAATCCTTCTGCTTTGCTTTGATGCGGTAACGTGCCAAGAGACTCCAGCGTTTGTTGGCAGCATAGAGTGCCTGCACCATTCCCTCATAACCATTGGAACTTGCCGACACACCTTGCTTCCACCAAGGGAAATACATGGCATCCACATACGCCTCCACTTCCATGTTCCTGATTGCCTTCGATGTCCATCCCAAGAAGATACCCTCCTCATTCTGCACTTTCGAGTTCTCGCCAAACGCTTTCCCGTTGATGCTGATGAACTTAGCCCCGTAATATCTGCCAATGAGCATAAAACTATTGGTGCGATTGGCTCGCCATCTAATGGCATTGAGGCTTGCCCAGCCATTCTGTTTCTCCGTGTGGCTGAAAGCAGTTTCTCCACTGAAGGTGAGGGACTTGTACCTGTAGGCATACGCCATGCTTCCTACTAAGAAATCCTTCCCTCTGGCATTGTAATAACGATATTTGCTTGCCTCTGTGTTGTATTTAGGCATCAGGGGCACATCCAGATGTGTAGCAATCACCGTAGCCGACAAGCGCAGTTCCTTGTGTTCCCAATGCACATTGCCTCCAAAGTTGCTGATGCCGAGATTGCCCTTCTTGCTATGCTCCAGTTTCGTGCGGTGCAACCCATCCGTTTTCAGCGATGTCATGCCTGTCGAATCGTTGTTGTAAGTGCCATCCTCCTTCCTGTATGAGCCAAATGCAGAGACTTGCCAGTCTTTCAGTTGCAAGGTGAATGCTCCTCCTGTGAAATACCCCGTCTCTGCTGTAGAAGAATGCTTCGTGATGCCAGCATCCATTCTGTCCATTGCACTCAGCATCATCGTCTTGCCATACCTCATCCCGCTATTCACAGCCAGCCCTTTTCCGAAACTCATCCTGTAATTGCCCACAATGGCACGCTTCACGCACCCCACATCTTTCAGCATCACATAGCCCGACACCTCATCCACACCTTTCTCTCCTGCATCCTTCTCCATCTGCACCCCTGCCAACAAATGATTCATTCCCGAAAACGCATAGCGGAATGCGTGATGAAACTTGTCACCCCGATACACTTTGTTGGGTGACTGCTCCAGCACCTCCGCAGGTACGTCCTTATATCCCTCCTTCTTGTAGAAAGGCACATCTGTCTTCCACACAGCCTCATGCTTGCTCCATTTCAGCATCTCACTCAACGAGGGGCTTCGTTTGTCACTATGCCATGACGACTTCTCCTCCACTTTCACAAACAACCGCATCATCTCCCTTTCCTTCTTTCCCAGTCCTTCCACCATCATCAACTCACCCAGACTGATCATCACTCCGTTCCTTTCCCGATACTTCAGAATCCCCGCCACTTGTTCCTCACTCAGAAACGGCAACTCCTCCAAGTCCTCCTTCCTCGCTGTATTGATGTCCATGGGATTGCCATACAACTCGAACAGGCGCTCCATCATCTCCTCATCCACTTCCTCCTCTCCGTTCTCCTCCATCATCACAGCCACGAAGTCCTCCCATGCCATCTTCTGCTCCTCCTGTCTCGTCTGACAGAAAGCGCAACAGATGCCACCTATATATATGAATAATGTACAAAGAATGTGTTTCATTTCTCTCAAATCGGCTGCGAAGGTAGCACCTTTTTTCCACATGACCAAACTTTGCAACCCGATTGCAAAACATTCTTCGTACCTTTGCACCAGAATTTTAAGAAAGGCTCATTATGGAAAGTGTTTTAAATGTATTGCAAGCAGTATTGGGCATCGTCAACGAGATGTCTCCCTACCTGCTTTTAGGTTTCCTCTTGGCGGGCATCATGCACGCTTTCATCCCCGACGGGTGGTACACGAAATATCTCAGTGGCGACACATTCCGCTCTGTTGTCAATGCTGCCATTTTCGGAGTGCCACTGCCCCTGTGTTCATGTGGTGTGATACCTACTGCCATGTCTCTCCGGCGCGAAGGAGCCAGCAAAGGTGCTGTGGTGTCCTTCCTCATCGCCACACCCCAGACAGGTGTCGATAGTATCTTCGCCACCTATTCCCTCATGGGGCTTCCCTTTGCCATAGTGCGCCCCATCGCGGCATTGTTCACAGCCATCATCGGGGGCACGTTTGTTACTTTGGGGGAGACAACAGACAACGGACAACAGACAACAGACAAAAAGACTGATGCTGCGTCAGCCCTCCCCCTTCGGGGGCTGGGGGACCGTGTCTTGGAAGCCCTCAAGTTTGGTTTTGTCGAGATGATGGAGGACATTGGCAAGTGGCTTGTTGTGGGGCTTATCGTGGCAGGTCTCATCACCGTCTTAGTGCCCGACTCTTTCTTTGAAGTATTCAAGGACAACACCCTGTTGAGTATGCTTCTCGTGCTTTGTGTGAGTGTGCCCATGTACATCTGTGCTACAGGCAGCATCCCCATTGCGGTGGCACTTATGATGAAAGGATTGACGCCGGGTGCTGCCCTCGTCATGCTCATGGCAGGTCCTGCCTGCAATGTGGCATCCATTCTCGTGGTCAACAAGGTGTTGGGCAAGAAGACGCTCCTGCTTTATCTTGCTGCCATCATTGGAGGTTCCATCCTCTTTGGCTTCGGCATCGACTATCTCCTGCCCCGTGCTTGGTTCACCGACCACCTGAGCAACACCCACGCTTGCTGTCACGATGTCGCAAGTTGGTTTGAGTGGCTTTGCACCGGCATCCTTGTCCTCCTTCTCCTCAATGTCCTCCGTATGCGACTCATGCACCGGTCAGCATGCAGTTGCGGACACGATCATGATTCCCATCATTCCCATTGTTCTTGCGATTCTCATGATTCTCATTGTTCCCATCATTCTCATTCTCCTCATCATCAGGAATCAACGAAGACTTATGTGGTGTGTGGCATGACTTGCAACCATTGTCGTGCCAATGCCGAGAAGGTTATCCGTACTGTCAAAGGCGTGGAGTCTGTTTCTGTTGATTTGCAGAGTGGCATCGCCACAGTAATGGGTGATGACATTGATGACACAACCATTCGTGAAGCAGTGGAAAGCATTGGTTTTACGTTGAAAAAATAGCACCATCCCCATTATTACGTATGTAGTGGCATCCCTCACGGGGTGCCACTTCTTTGTGTGTTCCATTGCCTCTATATTGCGTTGCCCGCAACCCCTCATCACTTTAGCGTGAGTACACAAACCATTTTAGCGTGAGTACACGAATCGATTTAGCTTGATGACACAAACCAATTTGGCGTGAGTACACAAATCAATTTGGCTTGATGACACGAATTGATTTAGCTTGATGACACAAATGTGTTATCAGGCTACATGAAAAGATGTCTCCAAGAGAGCGCCCACATGATACACAAGCAAGACACAACAATGTATATTGGCTAAGTATGGTGGAGGGAATGGAAATAATGGACAATCTGAGGTTGATGGGCTGCCTGATCCTCAAGAAAAAAGCCCATTCAGCCCATAAGACCTACTGACCCCAATAACAAGAACCAGGCAAGGAATCCTGTGATTTGCCCCCCGAGAAGAACTAAAATAGTGTGTGGATAAAGTGTTTTTTCGAGGCACTAAACGTAAGGGCAAAAAAAATGGGTTGCCGCTGCAACCCGAACCTTTGTTAAACTTAAATCTAATACTATGAAAAACACGTTGCAAAGATAGAGGGTTTTTTCGTCACTGTCAAGAAAAAAACAAAAAAACATAGAAAAAAATCAATTTTCTTGATTTACATCAAGAGAAAAGACGAAAAAGACATGGAAAATGCAAAACTTTGACGAAAAATTGTGTGTATGTCATTTTTTATTCTTAATTTTACATCGAAATAGAAAAATGACAACTTTATAATGAATTACAGATGGAATTACGAACCACCTACAACCGAGAACGAGGCATGTGCCGAGGCGCTGGCTGAAGAAGTCAGAGTCAACCCCGCCATTGCGCAGATGCTTGTGGAGCGTGGCATTCGCACGGCTGAACAAGCACGGAAGTATTTCCATCCGCAGTTGCTGGATCTCTATGACCCCTATCTGATGAAGGATATGGATAGGGCAGTGGAGCGTCTGAACGAGGCGATGGGGCAACGTGAGCGCATCATGATTTATGGTGACTACGATGTGGATGGCTGTACAGCAGTGGCCTTGGTTTATAGGTTTATAACGCAGTTCTACTCGAATGTGGAGTGCTATATCCCTGACCGCAGTGAGGAGGGATATGGTGTGTCGATTCAGGGAGTGGATTATGCGGAGAGCCAGGGTGTGAAACTGGTGATTGTGTTGGATTGTGGCATCAAGGCGATTGATGAGATTCAGTATGCCAAGGACAAGGGCATCGACTTCATCATCTGCGACCACCATGTGCCCGACGAGGTGTTGCCTCCTGCTGTGGCGATTCTGAATGCTAAGCGAGTGGATAACACTTATCCTTATCTTGATTTGTCTGGCTGTGGCGTGGGCTTCAAGTTCATGCAGGCTTTTGCCATCAGCAATGGCATTCCGTTCAGCAGGTTGATTCCGTTGCTGGATCTTTGTGCCATCAGTATCGCGAGTGACATCGTGCCCATCATGGGTGAGAACCGCATCTTGGCTTATCATGGCTTGAAGCAGTTGAACAACAATGCCAGTGTGGGTGTGAAGGCTGTGGTGGAGGTGTGTGGACTGACGGGTAAGGACTTGACGATGAGTGACATCATCTTCAAGATTGGTCCGCGTATCAATGCGAGTGGACGCATCCAGAACGGTAAGGAGTCTGTGGACTTACTCGTGGAGCGTGACTATGATAAAGCGTTGAAGATGGCGCAGACCATCAACCACTATAACGAGGAGCGCAAGGAACTGGACAAGCGCATGACGGAGGAGGCGAGTCAGGTGGTGGCGCAATTGCCTCGAATGGAGGACAAGAGTGCCATTGTGATTTATAATGCCGACTGGCACAAGGGCGTGATTGGCATTGTGGCTTCGCGTCTGACAGAAGAGTTCTTCCGCCCTGCTGTGGTGCTGACACTGGATGGTGACATCGTGACGGGTAGTGCCAGAAGCGTGAGTGGTTTTGATGTATATAGGGCTATTCAGAGTTGTGAGGATTTGCTTGATAACTTTGGTGGTCACACTTATGCGGCAGGCTTGTCGATGAAGGTGGAGAATGTGGATGCGTTCAGCGAAAGATTCGAGGCATATGTGCATGAGAACATTGACCCTGAGCAGACACGTCCTAACCTCGACATTCATGCTATCATCAACTTCAAGGACATCACACCGAAGTTCTTCAATGACCTCAAACGTATGCGCCCTTATGGTCCTGATAATCCCAAGCCCATCTTCTGCACGAAGAACGTGTTTGACTACGGCACCAGCAAGGTGGTGGGACGTCAGCAGGAGCACATCAAGTTGGAGTTGGTGGACAGCAAATCGAACAACGTGATGAATGGCATCGCTTTCGGACAGAGTTCGGAGGCACGTTACATCAAGACCAAACAGGCGTTTGACATCGTCTATACAGTGGAGGAGAACACCCGCAAGCATGGCGAGGTGCAGTTGCAGATTGAGGATATCAGAACGCATGAAGAAGATGCTGTCGATGCCGGAGCAGAAACCACTTGACATATTAAAGGAATACTGGGGCTACGACTCGTTTCGTGGCATCCAGAGCGACATCATCGAGAGCATCCTCCAAGGGCGTGACACGCTGGGACTGATGCCCACAGGTGGTGGCAAGAGCATCTGTTTTCAGGTGCCGGCACTGATGCTGGAAGGCTTGTGCATTGTGGTCACACCGCTCATCTCGCTGATGAAAGACCAGGTGCAGCAGTTGAAGAATCGTGGCATCAAGGCTGAGGCTGTGTATTCGGGCATGATGCATGAGGACATCATCCGTGTGCTGGACAATGCTGTGCTGGGTGCTTACAAACTCCTGTACATTTCTCCTGAACGACTTTCTTCTGAACTCTTTTTGGCAAAACTGGAACGGATGCGCCAAGTGAGCATGATTGTGGTGGATGAGGCGCATTGCATCTCGCAGTGGGGCTATGATTTCCGTCCTTCTTACTTGCAGATTGCAAAGATTCGACACCTCCTGCCCACAGATGATGTGCCTGTCTTGGCACTGACTGCTACCGCTACCCCCAAGGTGGTGGATGACATACAGGAGAGGTTGGGTTTCCGTGAGAAGAATGCCTTCTCGATGAGTTTCGAACGCAAGAATCTCATCTATGTGGTGCGCGAGACAGAGGACAGGGTGGGAGAGATGCTGCACGTGTTGGAAGGAGTGCCCAATGGCAGTGCCATTGTCTATACACGTACCCGTCAGCAGACAGTGGAGATAGCACGATATTTGGAAGAGAAAGGCATCACAGCCAGCAACTACCATGCCGGTTTAACAGATGCGGAGAAGGACTACAGGCAAGTGAACTGGACAAAGAATCGTGTGCGCGTGATGGTGGCAACCAATGCGTTTGGCATGGGTATCGACAAGCCCGATGTGCGCATCGTCATTCATTATAATATGCCCGATTCTTTGGAGGCTTACTTTCAGGAGGCAGGACGCGCAGGGCGAGATGGAAAGATGTCTTATGCCGTGTTGCTCTACAATCGTCAAGATCTCAAAACGTTGCATCGAAGAGTGCCTGAGACATACCCCGACATCGACTACGTGAAGCAGACGTATGAGAATGTGTCATATTTCCTACAAGTGGGTGTGGGTGAGGCAAAAGGACGCAATTTCTACTTTCCGATAGAAACCTTCTGTCAGCGTTTTCATCAGTTCCCTGTGCAGACGAATGCTGCTCTTCAGTTGCTCAACAATGCAGGGTATATTGAATATCACGAGGAGCAAGATTTCAAGTCAGCACTTCATTTCATTCTTCGGAAGGAAGAACTTTACCGCATCTACGAAACAGACGGGGATACGGACTTGCTCATCCAGACGATTCTCCGCACTTATACTGGCGTGTTTGCCAACTTTGTCTATATCGAAGAAACGCTTCTGTCGCATCTCACAGGACTGACGCCTGAACGTGTCTATCAGATACTCAAAGACCTGCATCACAACCGCATCATCGATTTCATTCCTCATCGCCAAACACCCACTGTGGGCTATAGCATTGCCCGTGTTGATACTGAATACATCAGTTTGCCCCCGATGGTGTATGAAGACCGTAAGGCAGACTTTCAGCAACGCATTGAGGAGATTGTCCACTACGTCACTTCCACAGACACTTGCCGTAGCCGTATGCTCCTCACGTACTTTGGCGAAAAGACTGACCACGACTGTGGGCAATGTGATGTGTGTCTGGCAAAGAAGAAAACATCTGCTGCTCACGAAGACGACATCAAGAAGGCGATTCAAACCATCACGGCTTTCCTGCAAGATGGCAATGAGCATCAACTTACAGACCTCAAAAATCTTCCCATCCAGACGGCAGTCCTTGATGAAGCAGTACGATACATGACTGACGAGGAATTGCTGATAGTTGATGGACTTAAAGTGACACTAAAAGATTAATGATATGACTCCATTTGAAATCATTGCTCAAACCACGCAAGCCATTGCTGCCAATCCATCTGATGCAGGTGCTTACAAGCAACGTGCCCTTACGCTCTGTCAGATGCAGCAATATGATGAGGCGATGGCTGATCTCAACACCTTGATTGACACTCTCCATACGGAAGATGCCGAGGTGTTTCAACTACGTGGTACACTCCGCATGAACAAGGGTGATAAGACGGGTGCCCTTGATGATATGCGCAAGGCTTTAGACCTCAATCCCGAACTTCTCCAACAACTCAGTGGAGAGTTCAAGACAAAAGAAAAAGGACATTGCTGATTTGCTTGGCAATGTCCTTCTTTGTTTGGAAGAATGTCTTATTTGATGTTCTTGCGAATCTTCGTCAGATACTGCTGCATGTGCTCTTCGTCGCGGGTGTCGATGATTTCGATGATTTCTTTCATCTCCTTGCG
>JBGUGM010000055.1:0-18751 GCA_045111535.1 Bacteroidaceae bacterium | reverse complement strand
AGTGTAATAAATAAATATATATTTATATATATTTATTTATTATATTATTATATATTTATTATACACGTGTACTCGAGAGACAAAATTTACTAAATTTACCATTTACTAAATTTACCATTTACCTTTTGCGGCGTAACGCTCCCTTCATCAAGAAACGGACATTGCAAACTGCTCCATGTTGCCTTGCCCGTAGACCCATACCCTAAGACCCCCACAAGGAAATGCGTATGTTGCCCACAAAGACACTCTTACTTTGCCCGTAAACGTATTCACGCTTTGCTCGTAAAGGTACCAACGCGTACGGGCAACAAGGGTGAGAAGAGGCGAAAATCCGCACCAGTGCGGACAAAATGATTTTTTCCCGCACAAACTTGCAACAGGCCTTTTTTCTGTCGTAACTTTGTAGCGTGAAGGGTGATGGCGGCCTTCCCCCTCTATATCTAAGAATAAAAGTTAAAAAGGGGGGTGTTTCACATTTTTTCAATGTGGAAGTTTGGCGGGAGCAGGAAAATTGTCGTTACTTTGTAAAAGATTTACCAATCATGTAAAAGAAATCAATGAAATCAAAGGTTTTGGCATTGTTGTTTGCCCTCGTCGCATTAGCGGGGCAGGCGAAAGAGAAGACAATTGTGTGGGAAGAGTTGGCGGTAGGCTATTCTCCCAATCCTCAGTTTATGATAACGAAGGTGGAACTCTCGAAGGAGAAGACAACGCTGTATGTCGTTTATCAGTATCCACCAGATGGGTGGTTTCGGATTTCCAAGGAGAGTTATCTGCAATCGGATGGCAAGACGTATGCCATTGTCGGAAGTGACAGCATCGCGCTGGGTGAGGAGTGCTACACCGACAAGGAAACTTGGCTCAGGAAGTTCGTCCTTCATTTCAAGCCTCTGCCGCTTGACACGAAGGAGTTTGACTTTCTGGAAGGAACGGCATCGAATGATTTCAAGGTGTTCAACATCCATGAGAAGAGTTACACGATGCCCGTCACTCCTGTGCCAGATGAATACAAAGCCGACTATGCGGAGGAGGATGTGCTGGCAGAACTGAAATACAGCGATGAACCAGCCACCATCCATTTCAAGGCGATGAACTACCGAAAGGGGATGAACACAGAGGTGCAGGTTCAGTATGTGGACTTGAAGAATCCGGCAGACCCTGTGGATGCAAAAGTATATTTAGACGATAACGGGGAGGCAACCCTTCGTCTTCCGATATGTTTTCCACAGATGGGATGGACTACTATCTTCAACATTCCGTGGGCTTCCCGATGTGCCCTCTATCTTGCGCCCGGCAAGGAGGTGACCGTGTTGATAGACATGTTGCACGATGATTCGGCAGCCAACAGCAAGTTTGTGGGATTCAAAGGTTATTTTGCCAAATTCGATAGGGAATGGTATCCCCTTGTGGTAGATTATGAGAAAGCATTTGCAGAGGTGGAAGAGCCTAAGTGGAATGAATTTCACGATGTGGCAACTTTGATGAATGCTTTAAAGAAAGAAAAAGATTGTGGTACGGATATATTAAAAAGATTCTCTTGTAGCAAAACTTGGATGGACTATATGATGGCAGACCAATATAATCCTCCCTTCCTTGATAACGTTGTTGCAGACTCGTTGCTCAACTCCGAGGAATTCACGGATTTTGTCCTTCAGAATTATACCAGAAATCTGTATTCTCCGACGGCAATGTTTGGCAATCGTTTTGTCGATGCCAGCAGATATTATGTGAAGGCAACGAATGCACGTGGCATCAATGCCGACCTTGCCCGCTACTGCTACTATCTGCCCCAAGTGCTCGATGGGAAGGATGTGCTTAAACCGCTCATTGAGGACAAGAATCTGTCGGACTTGTACGACAAATATGTGGAGGAATACAAACAGCGTGTTGCATCCAACAAGGAGAAGATTACAGACAATGACCATATCCATTATCTGGACATGACAGATGTCTCACCCGATAAAATTCTATCAACCATCCTCGACAGATACAGGGGCAAGACGGTGCTCATCGACATCTGGGCAACATGGTGCGGTCCTTGCAGGGTTGCCATTGACCAAATGAAGCCGATGAAGCAGGAATTGGAGGGCAAGGACATCGTGTATATCTACCTGACCTCATCCACCTCTCCGTTCGACACATGGAAAGAACTCATCCCAGATATACACGGGGAGCACTACTACCTGACAGAAGAACAGCTGAACCATATTCTTCAGCAATATGGAGAACAGGCATACCCCACCTACGCCATCTATAACCCCAAGGGAGAGAGGATATACCTGACTACAGGCTTCCCTGGTGTGGAGGTAATGAAGGATGAATTGGAAAAAGCAATGAAATAAAAGAATGAGAATTATTTTGGCAATGCTGTTTGCCCTTGTCATGTTGAGTTCATGCAACAATATGGGCAACAAACCAAGTAACGATGTGGCTTCTCTGTTTGAGAAGTATAAACACATGGAAGGTGTCATGTATGCAGACCAAACGGCACCAAAGGATTCCACGTTGGCAGAAGCACCCAAGGATTTAGATGCTTCGACTATTGAGGCTCTGAGGGGAATTAAGATTGAGATTATGCAGTTTGATGAGGTTGATGACAAAGTCATTGACGAGGTGAACAAGGACATCGCGTCGCTGAAAGGCTATAAGAAAGTTGATCCTTCAACTTTCTTCAAAGAAGTGCCCCCATCCATGACGGAGATGTTTGAGGAGATGCAGGGCTATGCCAAAATAGAGAATGGCGCAACTGTGGACAGGCTTGTCGTCATTGATGGCTGTGCCTTGACACTCCTGCATATAGAAGGAGAATTTGAAGACAAAGACTTGCGCCTTGTCATGAATATAATGTAAAAGAATGAGAAAGATTTTGGCAATGCTGTTTTACCCTTGTGAGTGCGGTGGGCAAATATAATCAGAGCCTCTTGATTTCTGCGTCAACTACGAAGATGTCCCCTTCGGCATCAACCAATACGTTGCGAGGTATGACATCCCAAACGATATAGCGACCATTGGAAAAACGCCCCACGCTGTCCGCCTTCTCAAAGCCAAGGGCTGCCATATAGGTATCAATCATGATCTGTGTAGCAGGGGTGGCTTTCTTTACAAGATTCTGTTTCAGAATGGGCATGACGGTACGTCCATCGAAGCCAGCAAAGCCGTGAAACTGATATGCTGTGTCTGGGAAAAGTAGGTTGTGCATCATCACTTTTTCAAGCAATGCCACAATACTGCCGCTGTTCAGCAGATTATTCACCTTATAAACGATGTCACCAGCCACGTAGGTGTCATTCTCGTTGCCACAGGGACCGGGGTCACCAAGGTTCAACACCTGCATCATTGGAATCCAATAGCCGCCAGCCTTCGCCATCTGCTCAGCCATGCGTTGTTCCCGTTCGTGCGGAGTCACATCTGCTTGGCCAGTTCCAGATTGCGCTTCATGTAGTTGGCAGCGTCTGCGGAGTTCATTGGTGATTTCTGCGATTCGGCTATTTTCCGCATCTTGCGCTCCGTCACTTCTTTGTGAAACTGATTCAGGAAAGTCATAGTTCATGATGATTAAATGATTTCATACTTTCGGGCACAAAGGTATGGTAATTTTTGCATATTGACAAAGATTTTTACCCAAATTTGATAAAATCGAGAGGAATAATGTTGTGTTTTTTGCCTTCTCCCTCTATATCTAAGAATAAAAGTTAAAAAGGGGGGTGTTTCACATTTTTTCAATGTGGAAGTTTGGTGGGAATGGCTTTTGTGTCGTTACTTTGCAAAAGATTTACCAATCATGTAAAAGAAATCAATGAAATCAAAGATTTTGGCAATGCTGTTTGCCCTTGTCGGTTTGTCGGCGATGGCGCAAGAGAACGATACAGTGTCGGTGCAAGTGAATGACAGCACGGCATTGGTGGAGCAGTCAGATTCTGTCAAGAAGAACGTGAGGGTGTTGTCGGTGAACGCCGAGGTGAGGGACCATTTGACGCACGACATCATCAAGGGACTGAAAGGGGTGAAACTGAATGCTGCCGACAGCACCTTTGTCGATAGCATTTACGGAGGCTACTACGACGAGAACGGATACAAGAGTTCCTACATCTCTTGTGGCATTATGAAGCCGGGCAAGTACCTTATCAAGGTTGAGGCCGAGGGCTATCAGACGGTGTATGTGCCGCTTGACATCAAGAAGCTCTACAAGCGGGAGACCTATCGTTCGCTCAAGCCCATCTATCTGAAGCGGATGCCGAAACGCAACGAGATGGAACTGGACGAGGTGGTGGTGAAGGCGACGAAGCTGAAGTTCTACATGAATGGCGACACGCTCGTCTATGATGCCGATGCCTTCAATCTGGCAGAAGGCTCGATGCTCAACGAACTCATCAAGAAACTGCCGGGCGTGACGATGGAAAAGGGCGGTGTCATCAATGTGAACGGGAAACCCATCGACACGATGCTGCTGAACGGAAAGGACTTCTTCAACAGCGACCGCGAACTGCTGTTGGAGAACATGCCTGCCTATATGGTGAAGCACGTGACGAGTTATGAGCGGGTGCCGGACAATGTGAAGGGAAAGCCCGAGGAGAAGTCGGCGAAGAAGCAGCTGGTGATGGATGTGAGGCTGAAGAAGGAGTATGCACGGGGATGGATAGCCAATGCTGAAGGGGGTGGGGGACTCACGTTCCACCGGAATGAGCAGGGCAAGCATGACGGAAAGTTTCTGGGCAGACTCTTCGGCATGCGATTTGACGACCATTCGCGACTGGTGCTCTTTGCCAATGCCAACAACCTGAACGACTACCGCACACCCGGTGAGAAGGGTGAGTGGACGCCCCTGCAGCAGTCGGAGGGTCTGCGAACCACCTACAAGCTGGGTGGCAATTATATGAAGGAACGCGAAGAACGCTACCGCTATCAGGGCAGCATGGAAACCACCTACAGCGAGACAGAAGACAGACAGAACTCCAACAGCGCCACATTCCTGGAAGGAGGCGACACCTACGGCAGGTCGTTCAACACGCGGAAGAGTTATGGATGGGACATCAACACTCGGCATTATCTGAACCTTCAGCATGATGAACCCATAGGTGATTTCATCAAGGGACTGTATGTCTATATCCAACCCACGGTGAACTACCGGAAGTGGAACCATCTTGGAGACAATGCCAGCACAACCCTGTCTGAAGATGTGGCAAGCCAGTTGGGCAAGGCATGGATGGACAGCATCATGGCACCCGATGCAGGCGGACTGCTGAGAAAGTACGCCATCAACCGCACACGTTCGAGCAGCAAGAACCAGGGACATAGCACGAACACATATTTTGACTCTGACCTCAACTTCCGTCCTGCCCACAACGACTACATTCGGTTTAGTCTCAACCTTTCCCACAATTACAGCGATTATCTGTCGAAAGACTATGATCATTACCTGCTGGATTATCCCAGTTCCACCACCATGCCTGCTGACTTCCGTAACCGATACACTCCCATGAAAAACAGGGAGCAGACGCTCAATGTGTCTCCTGGGGTTACTTTCGGTCTTGGCAAGAAGCGTCAATTCGATTTGATTGTCTCCTACAACTTCAACTACAACGACCAAAAAAGCAACAATCCACTCTACCTGCTCAACAAACTGGAGGGCTGGGACAAGGCGGACAGTCACGCACTGGGCACTTTGCCATCAGTGGATGAAATGCTGAGCACCCTCGATGCCGACAACAGTTCCAATGACAAGACCACGAGGACCACTCACGAACCATCCATCGCTCTCACAAAGACTTTCTGGGGGCATGTCAAGGATAAAGACGGGAAAGAAATCGAAGACGAAACTTGGTATGCCTATTGTATGGCACGATTCCGTATGCCGTTCGCTCATGAGAAAATGGACTATCAGCGCGGCACGCAAGTGGATACGCTGATGACACGAAACACCGCACTCTTCAGAATGGATGTGACAGGTTATTATTCATTGTTCAAACGGGGAAGAAGTGTTAATTTCAATTACAGCCTGGATAGTTCTGCCCCTATGATGACCAACCTGCTGAATATCCGCGATGACAGCAATCCGCTCTACGTCACATTGGGCAATCCCAACATGAAGAACACGCACCGCCACTCCTTCTACGTGCAATACAGTGACAAGTTCGGCAAGACGATGTTCAATGCCAATGCCAATGTGAGCATCGTGCAGAACGCAGAGGCGATGGGCTACATATATAATAAGGAGACGGGCGTGAGAACCGTGACACCCGACAATGTGGATGGAAACTGGAACATGTACGTCAGTTCGGGCATCGACTTCCCGCTGACGAAGAATGACAAGTGGCGGGTGAAGGAGAATGCCAACTACAGCTACAACCACAGCGTCGATTTGAACGGCACGAACGAAACCCTCGTCGCCACTCGCTCGGTGGTGAGAACCCACAATGTGACGGAAGACCTCTCGCTGACTTGGCGACCTACGGACAAGATGGAGTTTGGTGTTGGCGGTAAACTGACCTACCAGCATTCCACCAGCGACCGCGAGTATTTCACCAACATCGACGCCTTCACTTTCCAGTATGGTGTGACGGGACAGATAGACCTGCCTTGGAACATGCAGGTGGGCACCGACCTGACCATGTATAGCCGCAGAGGGTACAGCGAAGCCTCGATGAACACGAACGAACTGGTGTGGAATGCCCGCGTGTCCAAGCGTTTGCCTAAGCAGAACCTGACCATCCTCTTCGATGGCTTTGATTTGCTGGGCAACCTCTCCAACGTGCGCCGCTACGTCAATGCACAAGGGCGCACCGAAGCCTTCTACAACGTCATCCCTTCCTATGGTCTCCTGCACGTGATTTACCGCTTCAACAAGGAGCCCAAGAAGAAAGAGGGAGAGAAGTGATAAAAACCTCCATACATTTTGAGGTCAAAGAAAAACTTTGTATCTTTGCAGGCGAAAACTAAACTTGACAAACGGATATGGAAGTAATACAAAGTTTTACGATTGATCACACGCATCTGAAGCCTGGCATTTATGTGTCGAGGGTGGATAAGGGTTTTACGACGTTTGACCTGCGCATCACGGAACCGAATCAGGAGCCTGCGGTGGCTCCTGCTGCCATGCACAGCATGGAGCATCTGATGGCGACGTGGTTCAGAAACAGCGAGGCGAAGGAGGATGTGGTGTATGTGGGTCCCATGGGTTGTCTCACAGGCATGTACATCATCATGACGGGTGACTATTCTGTGGAGGATATGCGCAGGCTCACCATGGAGTGTCTGGAGTGGATGCTGACACAGACGGAGGTGCCTGCCACGACACCTGAGACCTGTGGCAATTACTTGCTCCATGACCTGCCCATGTGCCATTGGGAGAGCCTTCGATATCTGGAGCGTCTGAGGAATGATTTTCACTCTGAATACACCCAACTCCAGATTACGCTCGCTGATGGGCGTACATTCGCTGATGCATAGGGCGTTGCAGCCTTTTGTGAGAAAAAAGTGAGAATTTTTGGTGCTTTTGTAGGTCTAAATGTAGAATGAGGTGTTCAATTCTGCTGATTTCTTGTTATTTATTATTAAATAAATGGTGTATTTTGTTGTGGGAAACGTATTTATGTGTAACTTTGCACCGTTTTTTAAGGTATATTTTATTAAATAAGTGAAATGTCTGTGAAAATGAAAGGCAGAAAGATATGGCTGGGTCTCGGGATGCTGATGGCGTGTGCGCTGGGCATGGAGGCTCAGGATGTGAATGGCGGTACGGTTGGCACGATGAACCTGACGCTTGCAAAGGCGATTGAGATTGCTTTGGCGGAGAACCCCACCATTCATGTTGCCGATAAGGAAATCGAACTGAAAAAGATTGCGGACACGGAGGCATGGCAGGGGCTGTTGCCTACGGTGGATGCGACATTGTCGTTGACGAATAACCTTCTGGTGGCTGAAATGGTGACAGGAATGGGTAAGTTCAAGATGGGCGTGGACGGTACGCTGACTGCTGTCGGCAGCATGACGCTGAGCCTGCCTGTGTTTGCCCCAGCGGTGTACCAGAACATGAAGTTGACGAAGGAGGATATCCTGCTGGCTCGGGAGAAGTCGCGCGGTAGCCGTCTCGACCTCATCAATCAGGTGACGAAGGCGTACTACGGCGCGTTGTTGTCGAGTGACAGTTATGAGGTGATGAAGAAGAGTTACCAGGTGGCGAAGGAGAACTTCGACGTGGTGAACGAGAAGTTCAAGGTGGGCAGAGTGAGCGAGTATGACAAGATCAGCGCGGAGGTGCAGGCAAGGAACATGAATGCGGCGATGGTGAACGGTGAGACGGGCAAGGCTTTGGCGCTGCTGCAGTTGAAGGTGCTGATGGGCGTGACTGCTGATGTGGACATTGCCATTGACGACTCCCTGAAGGCATACGAGGACAAACTGACGCTGGCAGACACAGAGGTGCTGTTGGAGGAATTGGACAATAACTCTTCGTTGCGCCAACTCGACCACAACATGCTGCTCCTGGAGCGTAGCCAGAAGATGCTGCGCACGGGCTTCATGCCGACAGTGGCGTTGCAGTTGACGGGTCAGTACCAGAGTTATGCGAACAACAACTGGAATGTGTTCACTTATCAGTACTCGCCCAGTTCGACGTTGGCGATTGCTGTGAGCATCCCCATCTTCCATGCAAGCAACTGGACGAAGTTGAAGAGCAACAAGGTTCAGATTGCGCAGTTGGAGGACACCCGTCTGAATGCACGTCGTCAGTTGTCATTGGCTACGGAGAGTTACCGCAAGAACATGCAGAGTTCGATGGCACAGGTGGCAAGCAATGCCGAGGCTGTGAAGCAGGCTGAGAAGGCGGTGATGATTGCCGGCAAGCGTTATGAGGTGGGGCGTGGCACCATCCTCGAACTGAACCAGAGCGAGACGGCTCAGACACAGGCTGAACTGACGTATGTGCAGAGCATTTATGATTATCTGAAGAACAAGGCTGACCTTGACTATACGTTGGGTCGGGAAACATATTTGAAATAAGAAGAAATTATGAAATATCTGAAGACTTTATCGCTGGCCGCTCTTGCCGTGTTGGCTGTTGCCTGCAAGAGTGATGACAAGGCTGGGGTTGCCCAGCAGGCTAAACCGCAGGTGAAAATCGCGAAGGCAACGAGCGAGGACATCCCGCAGACGGAGACGTACACCGCCACAGTGGAGAGTGACGTGAAGAACAACATCGCGCCCAACACTCCTTACCGCATCGAGAGAATCTATGTGGATGTAGGCGACAATGTGCGCAAGGGTCAGGTGCTCGTGCAGTTGGATGCCAGCAACCTGCAGCAGTTGAAGTTGCAGGTGGAGAACCAGAAGATTGAGTTTGGCCGCACGTCCCAACTCTATCAGGTGGGTGGTGCCAGCAAGGCTGAGTATGACAATGCGAAGTTGCAGTTGGATGTGCTCTCCACGCAGTTGAGACAACTGATGCAGAACACGCAGTTGGTGGCTCCCATCAGTGGTGTGGTGACTGCCCGCAACTACGATGATGGCGATATGTACAGTCAGGGACAGCCTGTCTTGACCATTGAGCAGACGAATCCTGTGAAGGTGATGGTGAACATCTCGGAGGTGTACTACAAGCAGGTGTTCAAGGGGATGCCTGTGGATATCGAACTGGATGCCTACGAGGGTGAGACTTTCTATGGCAAGGTGACGATTGTCTATCCGACTGTGGAGCAGAACACGCATACCTTCCCTGTGGAGGTGACCATCAGCAATCCTAATCAGAAGGTGCGTCCAGGTATGTTTGCCCGTGCTACGGTGAACTTCGGCGACAAGAACCACGTGCTGGTGCCAGATGAGGCATTGGTGAAGCAGATTGGTGCTGGTGACCGCTACGTGTATGTGTACAAGGGCGGCAAGGTGTCCTACAACAAGGTGGAACTGGGTAAGCACATCGGTGACAAGTATGAGATCCTGAGCGGTGTGAATCCTGGCGACGACGTGGTGATTGCCGGTCAGAGCCGTCTGGCGAATGGTAAGGAAGTGGAAGTGGTTAAGTAAATAAGTTATGAGTCTATACGAAGGTGCGGTCAAACGACCAATTATGACCAGTCTCTGCTTCTTGGCAGTGATTATATTAGGTGTCTTCTCGCTGATCAAGTTGCCGATTGACTTGTATCCGGACATCGATACGAACACCATCATGGTGATGACGTATTATACGGGTGCCAGTGCGGAAGATATTGAGAATAACGTGACGCGTCCGTTGGAGAACACGCTCAACTCGGTGGAGCACATCAAGCATGTGACCAGCAACAGCCGTGAGAACGTGTCTGTCATCACGCTTGAGTTTGAGTATGGCTATGACATTGACGCGTTGACGAACAATGTGCGAGACAAGTTGGACATGGTGTCGAACTCTCTGCCTGACGATGCGCAGACACCTATTCTGTTCAAGTTCTCGACAGACATGATTCCTATCCTGTTGCTCTCTGTGCAGGCAGACGAGTCGCAGCAGGCACTTTACAAGATACTTGATGACAACGTGGCGAACCCGTTGGCACGTATTGACGGTGTGGGTACGGTGAGCATCGTGGGTGCTCCCCAGCGTGAAATCAACATCTACATGGACCCTCAGAAGATGGAGGCTTACAACTTGAGTCCTACTCAGGTGGCAAGTGCCATCTCGGCTGAGAACCACAACGTGACGAACGGTACAGTGGATGTGGGTACACAGACCTACGTGGTGCGTGTGGAGGGTGAGTTTGACGACCCGAAGCAGATGGAGAACGTGATTGTGGGTGCCCGCGATGGTGTGAATATCTATCTGCGCGATGTGGCTCGCATTGTGGATAATGTGGAGGAGCGTGCCCAGAAGACGTTCACTGACGGTGTGCAGGGTGCTATCGTGGTCATTCAGAAGCAGAGCGGTGCGAACTCTGTGCAAATCTCCGAGAAGGTGATGGACATGTTGCCCACATTGCAGCAGAACTTGCCTTCTGACGTGAAGTTGGGTATCATTGTCAATACCTCAGATAACATCCTGAACACCATTGGCACGTTGGAAGAGACGATTGCCTACGCCATGTTGTTTGTGGCATTGGTGGTGTTCATCTTCTTGGGTAGATGGCGTGCGACGATGATTATCGTCATCACCATCCCTATGTCGTTGATTGCCTCGTTCATCTATCTGTATGCAACGGGCGGTTCGCTGAACATGATTTCCTTGTCGTGTCTCTCCATCGCTATCGGTAACGTGGTGGACGATGCCATTGTGGTGTTGGAGAACGTTACGACGCATATTGAACGAGGGTCTGACCCGAAACAGGCGGCTATTCATGCAACGAACGAGGTGGCTATCTCCGTAATTGCTTCTACGTTGACGATGATTGCTGTGTTCTTCCCATTGACGATGGTGACGGGTATGTCGGGTGTGCTCTTCAAGCAGTTGGGTTGGATGATGTGTATCATCATGACCATCTCCACGACCAGTGCCCTCTCGTTCACCCCGATGCTCTGTTCGCAGATGCTGCGCCTGAAGAAGAAGCAGGGCAAGTTCTTCAAGAAGTTCTATGGTCCTATCGGTAGGGCACTTGATAATCTGGACTCATGGTATGAGAAGCGCATCAACTGGTCTGTACGCAACCGCTGGACGATTGTGACGGCTTGTATCGTGCTCTTCGTGGTGAGCTTCGGTGTTGCTTACCTGGTGGGCATCAAGAGTGAGTTCTTCCCAGCCAATGACTCAGGTCGTATCGGTGTGACACTCCAGTTGCCGATTGGTACCCGTGTGGAGAAGGCTGAGGCTCTGGCGAAAGCGATGGTGGAGAAGTGGAAGGGACGTTATGGCGATGACATGCGTTCATGTAACTTCACGGTGGGACAGGCAGGTGATGCCAACACATTCTCGTCATTGTCGGATAACGGCTCTCACATCATTTCCTATAATATTATGATGGTGCCTTCGAATCAGCGTAAGAAAGGTCTTGCCACGATTTGTGACGAGATGCGTGCTGACTTGAAGGAGATACCAGAACTGGCGAAATTTATGGTGAACCTCGGTGGTAACCAAGGTGGTCGAGGCATGGGTGGTCAGTCAACGGCTACCTTCGAGATTTATGGTTACGACTTGGACTCCACGTATCGTGTGGCTGAGGTAATGGCGAAGAAGTTCCGTGAGAGTGAGATGATTACGCAGGTGAACATCTCCCGTTCGGACTATCAGCCAGAAATTGTGGTGAACTTTGACCGCGACAAGTTGGCTCAGCAGGGCATCGGTTTGGCTACGGCTGCCAATGCTGTCCGCTCCCTCATCTATGGTTCGGTGTTGAGCCGCTACCGTGAGGATGGTGAAGAGTATGACATCAAGGTGCGCTATGAACCCACGGCTCGTCGTTCTGTGGAAGACATCGAGAACATGGTCATCCCGAACTCGAGGGGTGAGAATGTGCGCATCCGCGACATCGCCACGGTGTCTGAAAGTTCTATTCCTCCTACCATCGAGCGTAAGGATCGTCAGCGTATTGTCACGGTGAGTGCCGTGCTGGCAGATGGTTATGCACTCTCTGATGGTGTGGAATTGGGTGAATCCTTTTATCCTGACTTGAACATCCCAGCCGGTGTGATGGTGCAGGTGGCAGGTTCGTATGAAGACCAGCAAGATTCTAACCGTGACCTTGGAACGTTGGGCATCCTCATCATCATCTTGGTGTTCATCGTGATGGCAGCACAGTTCGAGTCCATGACCTACCCATTCATCATCATCCTCTCTGTGCCATTCGCTGCATCAGGTGTCATCATCGCCTTGATGCTCACAGGCACCAGCCTGAACATCATGTCGATGTTGGGAGGTATCATGCTGATTGGTATTGTGGTGAAGAACGGTATCGTGCTCATCGACTACACGCAGTTGTTGCGTGAACGTGGCATCGGATTGATCCGTTCTGCTGTGATGGCAGCACGTTCCCGTCTGCGTCCTATCCTCATGACTACATTGACCACCATCCTCGGTATGTTGCCAATGGCAACGAGCCATGGTGTGGGTGCTGAGATGTGGCGTCCACTGGGTATCTCCGTCATTGGTGGTTTGACCATCTCCACCATCCTGACCTTGATATATGTACCTTCCATGTTCTGCATCTTCGGTTCTGTGGGTGTGAAGCGTCAGCGTCGCAAACTCAGAGAGAAGCGTGAATTGGAGGAATACTGGAAGGAGCATAAGGCAGAAGAAATGCTGACAAACACGCGTATCAGTGTGATGGAGCAGAATGCACAGCGTGACATCAAAAACTTTAGAAACGATTAAGATGAAAACAGTATTTATAGCATACGACCAGGCTCATCAGGAGAATATCATTGAAGCCTTGAACGATACCAACGTACGTGGTTACACTTTCTTCGAACAGGCAGGTGGACGTGGCACTCAAGGTGGTGAACCTCATCTGGGTTCCCATGCATGGCCTTCCATGAACAGTGCCATCATCACCGTCATCGATGATGAGAAGGTGGAGCCTCTGCTCAAACGTCTCAAACGTCTGGATGAGGACAATTCCATGCTCGGGCTTCGTGCCTTCGTGTGGAACTGCGAGCAGAGCATTTGATGATGAAAGTATAATGCTTGATTTTAGTTAGTAATAATGAGAAGTGGGATGCACGTGATGTGCACCCCACTTTATTTTATATATGTCATGTGTCGCTTAGTCGCGGATGTTCACCTCGAAGATATCCACGCAGTTGCCACCTCCGTTGCTTCGTCCCTGGGAAGTGGTGAAGACGTAACGTCCATCTTTCGACACTTCCAATCCTACAGGATAACTGTCAATGGACATGGAAGTGACCACTTGGAAACTCTTGACATTCACCACATAGAGGGTGCTGCTGGCATTGCAGGCAGCGTAGATGTAACGTCCATCTGGTGAGAACTCGATGGTGCGTGCGCCATTGCCTACCTTGCAGTTTTCCCAACCAGAAAGGGTCGTGGTTTTGGTGCTGGATGCCTGGAGGGCAGGGATGGCAGCCAAGAATTGCTCCAGTGGCATACGCTGGATGTAACCATCACGATTGATGCTCAGATACACATAACCATCACGAATCAGGAGGTGACGCAGGTTGTACATATTGCCTGTGATGCGTCCCAAGTACTGCATATTCAACAAATCCACCACTGCGATGCCATTATTGCCAGCCATGCAACCTACGAGCAGGTAGTGATTGTCGGGTGTGAACGCTGTGCCACGCAGACAGTAACCACTATCGTCGTCACGGTCAATCTGCTTGGTCATGCTGAAATTGAGTTTCAGTTTCTGGTCAATGACAGCCAGATAGGTGTAGTGCCAATCGAAAGGATTCTCACTCTCGATATTGATGATACCTACCGTATTGTCACCCCATTGTGTGATGGCAACGAGTTTGCCGTCAGGAGAAGTGGCAATCATCTTAGGCAGAGGACCCGTGTCCATGAGTCGGATGATGCTGTCTGTCTCAGTGTCGATGATGGCAACTGCCGAAGGGTCTTGTGCATTGATGTCGTAGTCACGACGATAGTAGGGCACCCACAGGTACTTACCGCCATGTGTGAACGTGCTCTCCACAGGCTTGCCATAGAAAGCCCCCCAACCTCCGAAGGGAGAAGCAGGGTGTTTGGCATCTGGCAGGTAATGCGTGAACTCATAGAAAGGCTTGAAGTCATTGCCCAACAGCACCGTGTCGGCATCCGTGAAGTCGTGGCGGATGACCTTCATCTTCTCGTTTGTCTTGAAGTCATACACGATGGTGGTGGCGCCTTCAAGAGAATTCACGTAGTACTTCTTGGCATTGGGGTGCATGTTCACCGACTTGGGTGAGTTGATGTCCTTGTCGGCAGTCGCTGTCTCCGTCGGAGCATAGTACTGCTTCTTGCCCATCAAGGTGATGGAGAAGGTGCTGTCGCTGTTATAGGCAGTGGTGCCAATGGCAGGATGCACAATCTTTGCCACTTGGGCTTGAGAAACTAAAAGTGAAGAACTAAAAACTAAAAGTGAGAATATCCTTTTCATTTGCTGTATGTTACTTTGAAGATGTCAACTGCATTGCCACCACCTTGACCGGAGTGTCCCTGTGCAGTGGTGAAGACATATTTGCCGTCTTTCGATACGTCCAGTCCTACGGGATAACTGTCGGCAGGGATGCTCGTGAGCACTTTCATCTCTTGGGCATCCACCACATAGAGGGCGCTGGCATTGTTGCAGGCAGCGAAGATGTACTTGCCAGAAGGAGAGAGTTCGATGGTGCGGGCACCAGCACCCACCTTGCAGTTCTGCCACCCCGTCACCGTGCCACGTTTGTTCTGCATCTTTGGAATGGCATCAAGGATGGTCTTGAGGGCAATCTTCTGCACATAACCTGCGGTGTTGATGCTCAGGTAGAGGTAGCCGTTCTTCAGCACGAGATGACGCACATTTGCCATCATGCCCTGCAAGCGTCCCAGATACTCCGACTTCTGCAAGTCAATCACAGCGATGCCACCGCCACCACCCATGCAACCTACGAGCAGGTAGTGGTTGTCGGGGGTGAACACCGTGCCACGCAGGGCATAACCACTGCCACTGTCACGATTCACGGAACTGGTGAGGCTATAGTTGAGTTTCAATTGATAATCCACGATATGGCATGCCTTGTGTTTCCATTGCTTGGGGTCAGTACTGCTGATGTCGATGATGCCCACTGTGTTGTTGCCCCAATGGGAAATCGCCACGTACTTGCCGTCAGGGGAAGTGGCAATCATCTTAGGCAGAGGTCCCGTCTCCATCAAGCGGATAATCTTGTCAGTCTGTGTATCGATGATGGCAACTGCCGAAGGGTCTTGGGCGTTGATGTCATACGAACGACGGTAGTAGGGCACCCACAGATACCTTCCGCCATGCGAGAAAGTGCTCTCCACAGGCTTGCCGTAGAAAGTGTTCAAGTGGTTGTTCTGGTAGTGTGTGAAAGGGTAGAGACCTGATGGCTTACTCCATAGGTGGGCATCCTTCGTGTGGTCAAACTGATGCTTGATGACAGCCAACTTCTTGAAAGTCTGGAAGTCATACACCACAGTGGTGGCACCCTCCAGCGAGTTTACGTAGAACTTCTTGCCGTTGGGATGCACGTTCACTGACTTAGGCGAATTGATGTCGGGGTCAGCCGTCGCCTTTTCGCCAGGAGCATAGAACTGCTTCTTGCCAATGAGTTCGATGCTGATGCGACCATCAGCAGATTGTGCTGACTTGCCAATCTTGGGACGCACCAGTTGTGCCTGCGCCAACATAGGGAAGGCAAGCGAAAAGAGAAGGAGTAACTGCTTGAATCTCATTTTTTTCTTTTTTTAATGGAAACGATGTGCAAAGGTAGAGAAATTTTCCGTATCTTTGCACATCATTATCATTTAAAGTAAAGATTTATGGTTCGATATATCCTCATTCTCCTTCTTTTTGTATGTAGCATGGTCAGTCATGCACAAGATACCAGCAAGGCGTATCGCAACACCGTGGCGGGCAGTTACAATTTCTGGTTTTACCGTCCCGAAGAGGATGAGAGTGATGGGGTGCATCGCCCTCTGCTCATCTTCCTGCATGGTGCCAGTCTTTGTGGCACAGACTTGATGAAGGTGAAGAAATATGGCCCGATGGAAGCACTCAAACGTGGACGTGCCATCGACTGCTATGTGCTTGCTCCTCAGAACCCTGGCGGAGCATGGAAACCAGAGAAAATAATGAAACTCATCGAATGGGCAGAGGCGAACTTCCACATCGACAGTGACCGCATCTATTGCTATGGCATGAGTCTTGGAGGTTATGGCACCCTCGATATGTGTGCCACCTATCCTGACCGCATTGCCGCAGGTATGGCAATGTGTGGAGGTGCTACCGTGAAGGATCTCAGTGGACTTTCTCGCATCCCCATGTGGATTGTGCATGGTACTGCCGACACCGCAGTCCCTGTTTCTGCTTCTGATAGGGTGGTGGAAGCCATCAAGAAGACAGGGGATGAGTCTCGTCTCATCTACACCCGTATGCCTGGCATCAATCACGGACGCTTGGCACGTCTCTTCTATTGCTATCAGACATACGATTGGATGTTCTCCCACTCCCTCAAGGATGAAGACCGTCCCATCAACCGCGACTTTGAAATCACGCCCCAACTCCTGCAAAATGCCTATCACGACTTGGGACGCAATGCCAACTTCGCTACCTACGATTAACTAGCCCATAACACTTAAAACCGACAATATGAAGAAAAGGACACTCTCACTTTTAGTTTTTAGTTTTTCACTTTTAGTTTCCTCAGCACAGACAGCCAAAGAGGAGATTTATGCAGACATTCTCAAGTCAGGCTCCAACTACATGGCGTATCAGGCACCCAAGCAAGCCCTGACACCCGCACCCAAAGGTTACGAGCCCTTCTATATGTCCCACTACGGACGTCATGGTTCCCGTTGGCTCATCAATGAGAACGACTACACCAGTGTTCTGCGTGTGTTCCGTCGTGCCGACGAACAGGGCAAACTCACAGCCCTCGGCAAAGAAGCCTTGGCGAAACTGGAACGTTTCATCCCCACTACCCGTGGTCGTCTGGGTGAACTCTCCGACATTGGCGAACAGCAGCATCATGGCATTGGTCATCGCATGACTGTGAACTTCCCTGAAATTTTCAGTGGCAAGGATGCTGAAGTGGATGCCCGCAGTACGGTGGTGATTCGTTGCATCCTCAGCATGACTGCTGAGTGCGAGGAGTTGACTGCCTTCAATCCTCGAATGAAGATGCACAACGATGTGAGTGAGTCTTTTCAATATTACCTCAACCACAACTTCAGTCAGCGTCTTCGTGATGCCAGCCGTGACCGTGCCAGCATCGTGAGCCAGTATGCCAAGAAATACACCCACCCCGAACGCTTCTGTCGTGCCCTCTTCAACGACGAATCCTACTGGAATGACGAGGACTTCCGCCCACGTTCCTTCATGCGTTCCGTCTTCAATGTCATCACCAATATGCAGAGTCATGGTAATGGCGAAGATATGTGGAATCTCTTCACTACCGAAGAGTGCTATGACCTTTGGAAAATCGTCAACATCGACTGGTACTTGGGTTATGGAGCAGCACCTCAGACGGGAAGCATCATGCAGTTTAACCAAGCCAACCTCCTGCACAACATGATTGAGACTACCGACACCATCATGGCATCCAAGTCCTTCAAGAACGGTGCCACCCTCCGTTTCGGACATGAAGTGTGCGTGATGCCTCTCGCTTGTCTCTTGGAACTCGACAGTTGTGGACGTCAGGTGCAAGACCTTGATCACCTCGAGGACTACTGGGTGAACTACCGCATCTATCCGATGGCATGTAACATCCAGTTGGTCTTCTACCGCTCGAAGAAGCAGAAGGATGCGCCCATCCTTGTCAAGGCACTCCTCAACGAGAAGGAAGCCACTCTTCCTGTCCCCACCGACCAATATCCTTACTATAAGTGGGATGACCTCCGTGCCTACTACATGAAGAAACTCGACGAGTTCGAGAAGTAATCAATACGGCATAAGAATCCCTATATAACAACATAAAGACAGACAAGGAAGCATGTCCAATGGGCATGCTTCTTTTGTGTATAGTCTCACTTACCCACAAATCCCACATTTTGTATGGGTGAGACCCCGTGCCCGCTATTTCACAGGTTATAAAGCATTTAGCCTTGGCACTTGATACGATTTAGCCTTATTACTAATTTTGATTTAGCGTTGGCACTCGATTCAATTTAGCGTTCTCACTCATTTGAGTGCCAAGGCTA
>JBGUGM010000054.1:0-5762 GCA_045111535.1 Bacteroidaceae bacterium | reverse complement strand
CAGCTCGATGTGAAGAAGGTGGCAGGTGTTCGTGTGCCTGTCCTCTTGAACATTGAGTTGGATGTAAAGCCTTTCGGACTCTTTTCTGCCCCGAAATGGTACTTCGACGGTATCAATCTGTTGCAGGGCCTTGCCAAGACTGCTGTGGAACGTGAGTTCGTGCTTGCCAAGTTGGGACTTCTCGACCATGCACGTAGAAAGACCACGCAGAAGGTGAACCTCTTCGAGAAAGTCCAGATACCTGGCTATCAGGAGGCGATACGTAAGATCAAGCGATTCATGGAGGATGAGGAGAACCTCTCCAAGTCTTCACAAAAGATTCTGAAGTCTCTGCAAGAGGCTCGGAAGAAAAAAGAGGAAGAGGATGACTCTTCGGTAAGAAAGGAGGCGGTTGCTGTATGATACAAGACATGAAGAAACTCACCTTCCTCATCACGAGTGGGGAATATGACCAGTTCATCAGTGATATCCGCGAGCTGGGTGTTATCCATGTGGAGGAACTGCAGCAGGGTGCCACCAGCGACGAGTTGCAAGCAGGACTTGACTTGGCGGTACGCTATAAGGATGCCCTCAAAGCACTTGACTTTGCCGTTGAGTCTTACGAATCCACTGCCACCTACACCCCTCAGCCTGCCGATGCCTCCAGAGGTGTGGCGCTGATTGAAACGGTGGAGCGTCTGCTGAAAGATGAGAATAGCGTGAAGCACAGCATCGATGCCACAGAGGATGCCATCCAGCAATTGGAGCCTTTCGGTGAATTTAGTTGGGACAGCATTCGACAGTTGGAGAAGTCGGGTTATAAGCCTTACTTCTATGCTGTCAACAGTAAGATGTATAAGGCTGAGTGGGGTGAGAAGTATTTTGCCACACCTATCAACGAAATCAATAAAAAAACGTATTTCGTTGCCTTCTCCAATGAGGAGACGGAACCTGAAATTACGGCTGAATGTTTGTTCTTGCCTGAGGAGTCACTTTCTGTCTATCAAGAGAAGCAAAGGGTGCTGAATGAGCAATTGGCAAGCATTCATGAGCAGTTGCTGCAAGTGAATGCTGTGGATCGTTCTTCCATTGAGGCAGGACAAGTTGCCAATGAGAATGACATTCAGCTCTCGAAGGTGCATCTTAGCAATGAGAATTTGGTGGATGGCGCTGTGAAATTGATGGTGGGTTGGACGCTGAAAGAGAAGGCTGACGGGGTAGTGGATTACCTCGAAAAGCAGCATATCTTTTACGAGATGGAAGACCCTGCTTTCGACGATAATGTGCCTATCCAAATTAAGAACGACAAGTTTTCGTCGCTTTTCGAGCCGATTCTGCGTATGTACTCATTGCCGAACTATCACGACATTGACCCTCTGCCATTTTTTGCCCCGTTCTTCATGCTCTTCTTCGGATTGTGCATGGGCGATATGGGCTACGGTTTGTTGATTCTCGGTGCCAGCCTTGCACTAATCTTCGCGAAGCCTGCTTTGGCGAAATTCGGAAAGTTGGGTGCATTGTTGGGTGGTATGACTTGCATCTGCGGTTTTGTGACGGGTACATTCTTCGGTATAGACCTTTCGACTGTGGATTGGGAGTTCATCAAGCCCATTCAGCCATACTTCATCAACGACTCCATGAAAGAAAGCTTCTTCGGCTACTCGCCGATGATGGTCATTTCCGTCATCATTGGTCTCATTCAGGTGTTGCTGGGCATGACATTGGCGGGTTGCAAGGCGGTGAAGAACTATGGCTTCGTCTATGGCGTGGGTAAGTTCTCGTGGGTGGTGGCATTGCTTAGCGCAACCATCTTGTTTGGATTGCCACTCTTTGGTGCAGAACTCTCACACCCCGTACAATATGTACTCTATGCGCTCATTGCATTGTCAGCCCTTGGCATCTTCTTCTTGAATAATCCTAATGCATACAAAAAGGATTCTGCTTTGGGCAAGGCGCTTGGTGTAGGAAGCAACCTCGGTGGAGGACTCTGGGCTACTTATGGTATGTCCACAGGTTTGCTCGGTGATCTCTTGTCATACATCCGACTCTTTGCACTCGGATTGACGGGTGGTGTGTTGGGTTCTGTGTTCAACCAGTTGGCAATGGAGATGAGTCCAGATGTGCCTGTGGTGCGTGAGTTGGTGATGATTATCATCCTGCTCTTCGGCCACGGCATCAACTTTGGTCTCTGTATGATTTCATCGTTCGTACACCCGATGCGACTTACTTTTGTCGAGTACTTCAAGAATGCCGATTTCGAAGGAAACGGTAAGGAATATCAACCCTTTCAAGTGAAAGCATGAATGTAATAATATAGTGAAAACTTAATACATTAATTATATTTATCAACATCGACCCCTTCATAGCCGTGTTAAGCCCTTCTCATGGGTGGCAGAGGAGTGTGGTCACTAAAAACAAATTAAAACATTATGTCTCCAGTACTTTTAGCGTACATCGGTGTGGCCCTCGCAGTAGGACTCTCCGGCATCGGTTCCGCCTATGGCGTGACTATCTGTGGTAATGCCGCTATCGGCGCGTTCAAGAAGAATCCATCAGCCAGTGGTTCCTACATTGGTCTTGCAGCCCTCCCTTCTTCTCAGGGTCTGTATGGCTTCGTGGGTTTCTTCATTCTCAATCCCCCTGTGACAGCAGAAATCAGCATGTTCGCTGCTTGTGCCGTACTTGGTGCAGGTCTCGCACTCGGTGCTGTGGCTCTCTTCTCTGCCATTCGTCAGGCAAAGGTTTGTGCTAACGGTATCTCTGCAATCGGTGGCGGTCACAATGCCTTTGGTACTACGATGGTGCTCGCCGTATTCCCTGAACTCTACGCTATCCTTGGACTTCTTGTGCTCATTCTCATTGCAGGTTCCATTCAGGGATAATAATTGTCAATGCATAACAAAAAAAGAGGACTGATTCAATTGAATTGGTCCTCTTTTTCATTGATTTTATACCTTATCAGTACTCCTTGGTCTTTTCACGTTTAGGTTGCAATGCCTTCAGGTATTGATATACATTATAAATGTTCTTACCTCCCCAATTGGAAGGAGGAAGATTATTGCAACTGAATGAGGCATCGGTGAATTTCACAGAAACAGAACCTGAAGGAGCATCCAGAATGCGCATGGGCTCATCATAGAATTGTGGCATTTTATAGACTTCACCTTCGATGAGCATCTGACGGATGGTGTCCGCTTGTGCTTGCGTGACGGGAATAGTGTCAAGTTTATGGAATTCTTCTGTATCAAGTGCCACAAGGTAGGTGCCATCCTTTTGCCGTTCAAGTGTGGCTTGGGAAGCAGGACGATACACCATGCCACCACCTAAATGGTAATAGAAGTAGGTGAGGTTGCCTTTTGGAATGGTGTATGTTTGTTGCTTCTTCGCTTCGATGAGAGGAGTCACCTCTTTGATGAGTCGCTGGTACATTTGTTCAGACTCTTCTGCTTTGTCGAATCTCTGCTTTGCCTTTTCGGTGTCGGTGAAGTACCGAGCGAGATTTTGTTCCGATTTATTGGAACCAGGTTTAGGATAGATTTGTTGTTTCACTTGCAAGATGCGCAGATTCTCTTCGTGTGGTATTTTCGACATGTCCACAACCTCTTCGAGTTCATAGGAACAGCGTAGGGGAGCAGTCTCGAGATAGTGTAAGAATGTGTTTTGGTTTTCCATCCAGATGACATGGTTGAATCCGAATTGCCAGTCACTTTCCATCTTTGCTATCGTGCTCTTGATTTCCGACTCGCTCAGTTTTCCTTGAGCAAAGCCTTGGGTAATGGTCATGGCAAATGCTATGAGTGTTAAGGCTCTTTTTGTGTTCATAACCGATAAGTTTTTAGAAATTATTTGCTTGCAAAGGTAATACAAATCAGATGAAGAACAAAATAATGCGTTTGTTTTTGTGGTTTCAATGAAAAATTGTACCTTTGCCGTCGCAAAATAACAATCATTTCTTAAAAACATTAATAAAATAACATGATGAAAAAGATTTTATCTATGTTCGTGATGGCGCTGTTCCTCTTTTCGATGGATGCAAGCGCTCAGTGTTCATGTAATGCCAATGGAGGCATGAAGCGTGAGCCTGTCAAGATGATTCTTGACGCTGACTTCGGTAGTTCAACAGACGACCTCTTCGCTTTGATGATGTTGAATCATTACATTGACGAAGGACTCGTTGATCTTCAAGGCATTGTTGTGGACCGTGAAGGTGAGAAGAATGCAGGAGTCGTTGATATCTTCAACACCTATTATGGTCATCCTTACATTCCTGTAGGTTTGGAGCGTAATGGTGTGAAGAATCCACGTTGCTTCATCCCATACAATGGCATTTGTGATTTGAAGGATGCACAAGGTAATCCTCTTTTCAAGCGTACTTTTGATGCAAGCCAATGCATGGATGGCTACAAGTTGTACCGCAAGATTCTTGCAAAGGCTGAAGACAAGTCTGTGGTGATTGTGGCTATTGGTTTTGCTACTACATTGGCGCAACTGATGGAATCAAAGGCTGATGAGTACTCTAAGCTCGTAGGTGCAGACCTCTTTGCTCAGAAGGTGAAGGCTGTGTATGTTCAGGCTGGTCGTTTTGAGGAAGAAGATAGCCTTTCTGGTTACAATATGCGTGCAGCATCTAAGCAGTCTGCTGTCTTCTATGACAAATTGCCTGAGAGCGTTGACATCATTATGTCGCCCAGTAACATCGGTGATGCCATGAATTATCTTCCTGAAGATGTGTTGGCAGACCTTTCTGGTGTAGAGGTGAATCCAATCAAAGCCGTTTACACAAACTATACTTGTGACACTGGTCAGCGTATGTGGGACACGAACTGTCTTGTGAATGCAGTGATGGGTGACCGCCAATATAATATGTCTCCACGTGGTTGGGTGACATTTATTGATAAGGGCGAGGAATCTCTTATGCTTTTCAAAGTAGATCCTTACGGTAATGCGCGTTATCAGTTGCCAGGCGATTCTTATCAGAGCATGGAAAAGCTGATGGACATTCGTCGTCACAATCGTATGCGCTAAATCATAGATCTTAGGTGCTCAGAAAAAAGGCGAGAAAGTGGTAGAATCCGCTTTCTCGCCTTTTGATTTTATCTTTATTCCACACCTTTCATCATCTTCTTCAACAATGGGCAGAGGCAGAAGAGGAGGATAGCTGCTGCTCCTGCCATAACGGCGAAGAGAGTGAAGAAGTCGGTTAGGTTAGTGATTTGATAACCAAGGAAGGAATGAACGGGTTGTTCTGCAGTTGGCAATAGCGTGGCAAGTTTGCCTGCAAGGATGTTACTGGCAGCATTACTCATAAACCACACACCCATCAACAGTGAAGCAAGATGAATGGGGGAGAGTTTATTGACCATTGATAAACCGATAGGTGAGAGTGAAAGTTCGCCAATCGTGTGGATGAAATAGAGGGCGAAGAGCCACCACATGGAAGCCTTTTGACCGTCAGCAAGACCATTTGTGCCAAATGCAATGATAGCATAGCCAATGGCAAGGAGAAGAAGACCAATCGCCTGCTTGACAGGTGACGCGGGCTCCAACTTGTGTTTGGCAAGTGTTTCCCACAGCGTCGCCATGATAGGAGCAAAAGCTACGACCACAATTGGATTAATGGACTGGAACCAAGTCGTTGGCATTTCCCAATTTCCAATAGTTCTGTCGCACTGTTGGTCAGCGAAAATGGTCAATGATGAGCCTGCTTGTTCAAATGCACTCCAGAAGAAGATGACGAACACAGCAATGATATAGATAACGCCAATACGCTGTTTCTCCACGTT
>JBGUGM010000053.1:0-7053 GCA_045111535.1 Bacteroidaceae bacterium | reverse complement strand
TCTCCTGCGCCCCAAGCAGGGAGAGATCACCTTCTGTGGTGTGAACACCGAGGAGCGTCTGCCCGAATCCCTTCAGGAAATGTTCATCGTGCCTGAAGAATACAACCTTCCTTCCATCCCCCTGCCCTCTTATCTTAAGGTGTTGCGTCCCTTCTACCCCAACTTTGACGAGCAGTTGATGGTGAAACTTCTTCAGGAGTTCGATATGCTCAACGTGAATGGCGCCACTCTTGATGAGAATGGCATCCCAAAGATCAATCTCGGAGCCCTTTCGATGGGTCAGAAGAAGAAGGTGTATATGTGCATCGCCCTCGCTGCACGCACCAAACTCCTTCTGATGGATGAACCCACCAATGGACTCGATATCCCCAGCAAGAGCCAGTTCCGCAAGGTGGTGGCTCAAGGCATGAGAGACGATCAGATTGTGGTCATCTCCACCCATCAGGTGCGCGACGTGGAGACTTTGCTCGACCACGTGACCATCATCGAGCAGAATGCTGTACTGCTCAACGAGAAAATGAATATGGAAGAGCCTGTCAACTTGGAGGAACTCTTCATCAATGCATTAACCAAAGCACAAATAGGAGGATAAACTTATGACATTCAATAAAGACAGATTTGCGAACTTCGCAACTTACGACTTGACCATCAATAAGTCGTTCTACCGCAACATGGCGTTTGTCACCATCGCAGGTGCCATTTGCATCGCGCTGATAGGCTTCTTCGCGCGCTACTCGATGTACAGTTCAATCATCAATGGCGGCATGAGCGGTCCAGCATATGCCTACACGCCTGGCGCCGACTCCTTTGAGGGTTACAACTGGATGTACATCACAGCCTTATATGAATTAGGATTCTTCCTCATCATGCTGGAAATTTTTGCTGGTTGCTGGGCACACAACCTGCGCAACAAGCAAGGACGCATCATGGAACTCACCTTGCCAGCCACCAATCTGGAGAAATTCACTTGGCACGCCCTGCTGATGCTCACAGGAGGACTCATCCTCTGCATCGTTTCCGTGCTCATTGCTGACGGACTCAACGCCCTGCTCACCCTCATCACCTATGGTGCTGAAAATGGTGTCTCATCGCTCACCGCCTCTGTTTTCGAGATGTGTTCATATAAGAACATTATCAATACAGTCTTCATTCGTGGCATTTCTGGCGTCCCTCCAATCAATGCTGGGGAAAATCCTACAGACCCTGTCTTCGATGCATTCACAGTCTTCCTCTTCAGCACGATGTTTTGGCAAATCGTTGTCTATTTCTTAGGTAATGCCTTCAAGTACAAGTACAACATCATTCTCACCTACGTTGCCTTGCAGGTGCTGGGTACCGTTGCGAGCGTACTCTTCTTCATTTGTCTGGCAGCAGGCGCCACCAACATGCCAACCTTGATGGACTTGTCTTCTCTCAGCGAAGATGATGCCATTCAGGCAGCCATCATCACCTTCTATGTGCTTGCCGTTGTTGTCTTCGCTATTGGTGCATTCTTCATCTGGTGGAGTTACAATCGCTACACAAAAGCACAAATTACGTCATCTTTTAATAAATAAATGTGAAAATTATGCGATTCAAAGATAATAAAGCCATATATTTGCAAATCGCAGACCTCATCTGCGACGACATCTTGCAACAAAAACTGTTGGAAGACGAGCGCATCCCCAGCGTTCGGGAGTATGCCGCCACAGTGGAAGTGAACGCCAACACTTGTGCACGTGCCTACGACTGGTTGCAAAACAAAGACATCATCTACACGAAGCGCGGACTCGGCTACTTCGTCTCTGTAGGAGCAAAGACCGCCATCATGCAGATGAAACGCGAGGAGTTCATGAATGAGACCCTGCCCGATGTGGCACGTCAGATGGCAAATCTCAACATCAGCATGAACGAATTGACGGAAGGTATCATCTCATTCCAAATGAGAAAAGATCAATGACAACTGATAAATGAAATAACAATGAGCATGAAACATCTGCGCATCATCACCCTCCTTTGCTTCGGATGGGCTGTATTCTCCTTTACCTCTTGCAATTTCACGCCAGAGGAGAAGCAACAAATGATTCGATCAAAAACTGGCAAGGACTATTTCCGCGACAGCGAGAAATGGGGCAAGGTAGTGACCAAGACCCTCGAATTGGATGATTTTGTCCACATCGTCATGGACGGCAATGCTGACATCGACTTGCGTCAAGGCGAAGAGTTCAGCGTCGAAGTGACGGGCAACGAGAAAGCCATCGAAGCAAATGATATCCGAGTGGAGAAAGCGCAGAAGGAGGGCGACAACACCCTTCATGTCATTGCTCAGTATTCCTCTCGACACAGTTTACCCAGCATCAAACTCAACATCACCGTTCCCGATCTCCGTAGCGTGAAAGTGAACGGTGATGGTGACCTTGAAATCAAGGGTGACGACTTCTATACAGGTGACCTCGACATCGAAATCAATGGTGATGGTGACTTTGAAGCACCCCATGTGGGTTGCGGCACACTCAGCATCATCATCAATGGTGACGGTGACGTGGTTGCCAAGAAGTTCACCTGTGACGAAGCAACTCTCCAGATGAACGGTAATGGCGACATCACCACTGACCTCAAGGCAAAGAACATTGACTTGCAACTGAGCAGTGATGGAGAAGCCAATCTGGATGTCAAGTGCGACAATCTCAACGTCAGCGCTGGTGGCAGTGGTGAAGTGAAACTGAAGGGCAAGTGCAAGAACTTGACCAAACAGAGTTTTGGCAAAGCCAGCCTCGACTCTCGCAGACTTCAGGTGAGCGGTAACATCAAAATCAAGTAACTGATTGCATCTTAATACAACACTACTAACACTAAAACGATGACAAGTATGACAACCAACACAAAACTCTACACGCTGAACTACAGTGAGGGACAGACTTATTTGTGGGCTGCGGCATTCATTGCTGCCAACACGTTGTTGCCTCAATTGTTTCATCTCATTCCACAGGGGGGCATCATCTTTGCTCCCCTCTCTTTCGTCATCCTCGCAGGTGCCTATAAGTTCGGTTGGAAGACAGGACTCTTGGCTGCCCTCGCATCACCCGTTGTGAACAACTTGATATGGGGTGTTCCCGTTTGGGACGTGATTCCTGTGATGGCATTGAAACTTGCCTTCCTTGCTTTGGCAGCAGGTTTGACCGCACAGTATTTCAAGAAGGTGACTATCCCTCTGCTCATCGCAGTGGTGTCAGTCGTTGAAATCCTGGGTGGCATCGCTGAATGGGCACTCACGGGAGGTATCGAAGCCACCATTGCTGACTTCACCATCGGATGGCCAGGTTTGCTCCTGCAAGTGTTCGGCACATTGGCATTACTGAGGATTTGGAGGAAGTAACAAAACTTTTTTCCACCAAAAACGCATTTTTTCTTGAAAAGTGTTGGTGGTTTCGGGAAAAGTGTGTACTTTTGCAGCGAAATTAAAATACAAAAAGGACAAATGAAGTCATTGTTTAACGCATATTACTATTTTTACTTTTACTTTGGCAACGAGTAAGAGCGGGTAGTTATGTGTTCAACAATTATGCAACAGAAACATTGAGAATAACAATATAGCCCCGCTCTGATGAGTGGGGCTTATACATTTATAATATATGAGAAGAATAGCGATACAAGGAGAGGTGGGAAGTTACCATGATGTGGCGAGCCACTGTTACTTCGAAGGTGAGGACATCGAACTGGTGTGCTGTGACACGTTCGAGCAGATGTTCGAAGAGATGAAGCAGGACTCAAACATCATCGGTATGATGGCGATTGAGAACACCATTGCAGGCTCGTTGCTCCACAACTACGAACTGATGCGCGAAAGTGGCATGCAGATTGTGGGAGAACACAAACTCCGCATCTCACACAGCATCATGTGTCTGCCCGAGGACTCGTGGGAGGACATCACGGAAGTGAACTCGCACCCCGTAGCATTGATGCAGTGCCGCGACTTTCTGAAGAAGCACCCGCAATTGAAGATTGTGGAAACAGACGACACAGCAGGCTCTGCCAAGAACATCAGCGAGAACGCGCTGAGAGGTCATGCAGCCATCTGTTCGAAGTTCGCTGCCCCACTCTACGGGATGAAGATTCTGGAAGAAGGCATCGAAACAAACAAACACAATTTCACGCGCTTCCTCGTACTCGCAGACCCTTGGTTGGCTGAAGAACTGAGCAAGCCCAGTCAATCCAACAAGGCAAGCATCGTATTCAGCCTGCCTCACAGCGAGGGTTCACTCTCTCAGGTGCTGAGCATCTTCTCATTCTACAAAATCAACCTGACCAAGATTCAGTCACTGCCCATCATCGGCAGGGAGTGGGAATACATGTTCTACATTGATGTGATGTACGATGACTACACACGTTACCGTCAAAGCATTGATGCCGTGCGCCCGCTGACCAAGCAGTTGAAAGTGTTGGGAGAATATAAAGAAGGAAAAAGTACAATTAAGATATGATACAGCCAGCAGATAGACTCGCACTTGTGAGCGAGTACTACTTTTCAAGAAAACTCAAGGAAGTGGCGAAATTGAATGCCGAGGGCAAGGACATCATCTCGCTTGCCATCGGATCGCCCGACATGCCACCCAGTGCCGAAACCATTGACGTGCTCTGTGAGCATGCCCATCGCCCTGATGCCCACGGCTATCAGCCTACGGTCGGCATCCCCGAACTGCGCAAAGCAATGGCGAACTTCTATCAGCGTTGGTATGGGGTGACACTTGACCCTGCCACGGAGATTCAGCCACTCATCGGAAGCAAGGAGGGTATTCTGCACGTGACTTTGGCCCTGTGCAACCCTGGTGACAAGGTGCTGGTGCCGAATCCTGGCTACCCCACTTATACTTCGCTAAGCAAGATTCTGGGACAGCAGATTGTGAACTACGACCTTCTGGAGAGCAACGGATGGCAACCTGACTTTGAACAGTTAGAGGCAATGGACTTGAGCGGTGTGAAACTGATGTGGACGAACTATCCGAACATGCCGACAGGTGGACGCGCCACTCGCGAGTTGTATGAGAAGATTGTGGCGTTTGCTCAGAAGCACAACATCGTGGTGGTGAACGACAACCCCTATTCGTTCATCTTGAACAGAGACGAGCACCTGAGCATCCTGCAAGTGCCTGGAGCCAAGGAGTGTTGCATCGAGTTCAATTCGATGTCGAAGAGCCACAACATGCCTGGTTGGCGTGTAGGTATGTTGGCAACAAACAGCACATTCGTTCAGTGGATTTTGAAAATCAAGAGCAACATCGACTCGGGCACGTTCCGTCCGCTGCAATTGGCTGCCGCACAAGCCTACGAGAACACGGAAGCATGGCACACCCACGCGAACATTGAGACGTATGCCACTCGTCGTAAGATTGCCGAAGACATCATGACCACGCTCGGTTGCACCTTCGACCCGACGCAACAGGGCATGTTCCTTTGGGGACGCATCCCTGACAGCATCGCCGACGTGGAGGACTTGACGGAGAAGGTGCTGCACGAAGCCCGCGTGTTCATCACCCCTGGCTTTATCTTCGGAAGCAACGGCAAGCGGTACATCCGCATCTCACTCTGTGCGAAAGATGAGAAGATGAAGATTGCATTGGAAAGAATTAAAGAAGTATTCAAGAACTAAAACAATACACAATATGGAATTAGATTTAGAAAAGTTAGGTTTGCCCAGCGACAACGAACGCCCGTTCGTGATTGCTGGTCCATGCTCCGCTGAAACTGAGGAGCAAGTGATGGAAACTGCTCGCCAGTTGGCGATGAAAGGCTGTCACAACTTCCGTGCAGGCGTATGGAAGCCACGTACCAAACCAGGAGGTTTTGAGGGACACGGAGAGAAGGCACTGCCTTGGATGAAACAAGTGAAGGAAGAAACCCACATGCTTATCTCCACAGAGGTAGCAACACCTGAACACGTGGAACTGGCACTGAAATACGACATGGACATCCTTTGGATAGGTGCCCGCACCACTGCCAACCCCTTCGCCGTACAGGCATTGGCTGATGCCCTGAAAGGTGTGGATGTGCCCGTGTTCGTGAAGAATCCTGTCAATCCTGACATTGAATTGTGGATTGGCGCTTTGGAGCGCATCAACCAAGCAGGCATCAAGCGTATGGGAGCCATTCATCGTGGTTTCTCTTCTTACGAGCAGAAGATTTACCGCAATGCTCCCATGTGGCAGATTCCTATCGAGTTGCATCGTCGCATCCCTAACCTGCCCATCATCTGCGACCCTTCACACATCGGTGGTCGTCGCGAACTGATTGCCCCACTCTGTCAGCAGTCTATGGACTTGGGCTTTGACGGACTCATTGTCGAAGCACATTGTGATCCCGATAAGGCATGGAGCGATGCCAAGCAGCAGGTGACACCAGAAGTGCTTGACTACATCCTCTCACTCCTCGTCATCCGTGACGAGCACACCACCACAGAAGGTCTGGTAAGTTTGCGTAAGCAGATTGACGAACTGGACAACCAAATCATGGACATTCTTGCCAAGCGCATGCGTGTTTGCCGTGAGATTGGACATTACAAAAAGGAGCACAACATGACTGTGTTGCAGGCTACTCGCTACAACGAGATTCTGTCCAAGCGCGGTGTGCAAGGTTCGCTCTGTGGTATGGGACCAGAGTTCGTTGCCAAGGTTTTTGAGAGCATTCACGAGGAAAGTGTAAGACAACAGATTGAGATCATCAACAAATGAAGATACTGATTTTAGGTGCAGGCAAGATGGGGTCATTCTTCACTGACCTGCTGTCGTTCGACCACGAGGTGGCTGTGTACGACATTGACCCCAAGCGACTCCGATTCATGTATAACACCCAGCGTTTCACTTCGCTGGAAGAGATTGATGCATTTGAGCCAGAACTGGTCATCAATGCTGTGAGTTTGAAATACACGCTGAAAGTGTTTGATGAGGTGATTCCACATCTCCCCAAGTCATGCATCCTCTCCGACATTTCTTCGGTGAAGACAGGCTTCAAGGAGTACTACGAAGCAAGTGGCTTCCACTATGTGAGCACGCACCCCATGTTTGGTCCCACTTTTGCCAA
>JBGUGM010000052.1:0-19313 GCA_045111535.1 Bacteroidaceae bacterium | reverse complement strand
TTTGAAAGTTGCAAAAAAATATTTGAAACTTTCAAAAATAAATTTGCAACTTTCAAATTATTTTTTCAAAGTTTCAAATTATATTAGGTGTGTAAGAGCCTTATAATTGATTACGCAGTAGCGTCAAAAATGCTTGCGCAGGACATGTACAAATGCATGTTGCGAAGGGGTGATGGTGGAAACTCAAACACTATAGAAAAAAGAAATGAGTGAAGAAATTTGGTTTTTCTCTCGCTTATCCGTACCTTTGCACATGATAACTCATTAAAACAAGAAAGCAATGGTTAAGCACATTATTCTCTGGACATTGAATCCGGAACTCTCGGAAGACGAGAAGAAGAACGTGAAACGTGGTATCAAGGAGGGTCTTGAAGGACTGGTGGGCAAGGTGCCCGGACTCCTGGATGTGAAGGTGAACATTGACGGGCGACTGGCTTCGTCGAATGCTGACGTGATGCTGGACAGCACCCTCGAATCGGAGGAGGCGCTGAAGGGCTATGCACAGCACCCAGAACATGTGGCTGTGGCGAATGGAAAGGTGCGCCCCTACACGGTGCAGAGAAGTTGCCTCGACTTTGAAATTTAGAAGAGAAAATGGAAAGACTGACAGTAGTGAAAGTGGGGGGCAAGATTGTGGAGGACGAGGAGAGCCTCCAGCAGTTGCTCCGAGACTTCAGCGCCATCGAGGGCGCGAAGGTGCTGGTGCATGGTGGCGGCAGGTCGGCTACGAAGGTGGCGGCTCAGTTGGGTATTGAGAGCACGATGATAGGTGGTCGCCGCGTGACAGACGGGGAGATGCTGAAGGTGGTGACAATGGTGTATGGCGGCTTGGTGAACAAGAACATCGTGGCTCGCTTGCAGGCTTGTGGCATCAATGCCCTGGGACTGACGGGTGCGGACATGAATGTGATGCTGTCGCACAAGCGCCCCTTGAAGAAGGTGAAGATGGATGACGGCACGGAGCAGATGGTGGACTTCGGTTTTGTGGGTGATGTGGACCAATGTGACGGGCGTATGCTTGCCACGCTGATTGGTGAGGGGGTGGTGCCTGTGATGGCGCCCCTGACGCACGACAAGCAGGGTCACCTCCTGAACACAAACGCGGACACCATCGCAGGTGAGACAGCGAAGGCTTTGGCTCCCTACTATGACGTGACCCTCATCTACAGTTTTGAACATGCCGGTGTGCTGACTGACCCCGATGATGAGGCATCAGTCATCCCCCACATCACAGCAGAGAGTTTCGAGCAGTTGAAGGCTGACGGCACTGTGAGCGGAGGCATGATCCCGAAGATTGAGAATGCCCTCGAAGCAGTCAAGGCAGGTGTGAAGCAGGTGATCATCACCAAGGCAGACGCAATTGATGGCAAACAAGGAACATTGATTAGTTGACAGTTGATAGTTGACAATTGACAGTTAAGCGAGATGGACTTTAAGCACGATATCCTTCCGTTGAAGAACATCATCTTCAGAACGGCATTACGCATCATCCTGAACAGGGAGGAAGCGGAGGACATCGTGCAGGACACGCTGCTGAAGTTGTGGGAGAAGCGTGAGGAGTTGGGACGGGTGGAGAACCTGGAGGCGTTTGCGCTGACAATGGCTCGAAACCTTGCCATCGACAGGAAGGAAAAGATGGACAACCAGCACGTCAGTTTCGATGACCAGAAGCATGACCGCCCTGACGAGGGATGGGGAGGCACAGACAGTCATCTGATGCATCAGGAGACATCAGGTTTCGTTGCTGACATCATCAATGGACTACCCGAAAAACAGCGCACCATCCTTCAATTGAGAGATATTGAAGGGAAAAGTTATAAAGAGATTGCAGAAGTGTTAAGCATTTCAGAATCAGACGTTAAAGTAACACTCTTCCGTGCTCGAAACGAGGTGAAAGAAAAAATTTTGCAAAAAAAATCATTTTTCTTGTAACTTTTTCGTTTTTCACCCGTCGTTCAAGTAGAGAGTACAAAAAATCACCCATAGATGGATTACAAGTACATAGAACAACTGATAGAGGGCTATTTCTCCTGCACCACGACATTGCAGGAAGAGCAGATTCTTCGTTCGTTCTTCTCTCAAGAGGATGTACCTGGACATTTGGCGCAGTACGCCGACCTCTTCAACTACGAAACAGGGGCGAAGGCAGAAACGTTGGGTGAGGATTTCGACGAGCGGATGATGGCACAAATCGATGCTACTGAGCTAAAACCTATGAACGCCAAAGCACATATCGTCAAGTTGACGACTCGCCACATCGCTCCATTCTTCAAGGCCGCAGCAGTGGTGGCGATGGCACTGACCATCGGACGCGCAGCAGAGCATGCCATTGGTGAGCAAGAAACGGAGGAAAATAGCCATGTGGTGGCAGTGGACCCCTACATCAAGTCAAGCGATGTACGTCAAGCCATTCACGTGAAGGATGTGAGTCAAGCCGAGATGAAGGCAACGAACGACTCCATCATAAGCCTCACCAGGGAAGACGAGATCCAGTAAGAGCACACGCTCTTGTGTACTCTCTACTTTTTGTGGATTGGCACATAAAGGCTTAACGTCTGAACTTTTGCTTTTACTTATAATTAATAAAACAATTAATGCTTAACTAAACCAAACCTTTGAGGGTGAAGCTGTGAAGCCCAGCACCTTCCGCCAGAAAGAGGATATTCTCTGAAGGCAAACACGGCTCTCAGGAGCCACCTAGATTGAACAAAGGTTCAATTCTCAAAACCAACTTCGTGCTTCGGGCACGAAAAAAGGGGCACCTCACAAGAGATGCCCCCTTTTTCTTTCCGTCTTCACAGATGAAAAGAAACTACCTATTTCCATAAAAACTATTCATTTCCTTTTAATGATACGATTGGTCACGCGCTCAGCAGAAATCACCGTGCCATCTTCACCCACTATGTCCACATTCCATACGTGCGTGCTCTTGCCGGCATGAACCAAACGTGCTTTGCCAAAGACTTTCCCTTCTGTGGCTGACATCGCCACATGGCTGGCATTCACTTCTGTGCCACATACGGCAAGGGATTCGTCATAGTTAGTCAGATGAAGGGAACCTACACCCGCAATGGTTTCTGCCAGCGTAAGGGATGCCCCTCCATGCAAGACACCCAGATACTGACGTGTCTGAGGCGAAATGGGCATCTCAGCCACAGCAAACTCATCATCAGTAGGCACAAAACGAATGCCTAAGGCTTCGATGATGGTGCCTTGCATACGGGAGTGAAGGAAATCACATTCTTGCTGACTCAACATTTGACAACGTTCTTCTTACTTGGAGAACTCCTTGTAAATCTTCTCAGCAATCTCCTTCATCTCCTCAGCAGAAAGACTGAGTTTGGGGTTGGCAAAGTTCATGTCCTTCTCACTCTGCATGGGGATGAGGTGAATGTGTGCATGAGGCACTTCAAGACCCAGCACTGCCTGACCCACTTTCACGCAGGGGAAGGCTGCCTTGATGGCTACTGCCACCTTCTTGGCAAACACTTCGAAACGTGCCAACTCGTCATCTTCCATGTCGAAGATGTAATCCACTTCACGACGTGGGATGACCAAGGTGTGACCCTTCACGAGAGGGTTGATGTCGAGGAAGGCGTAGAACTCGTCGTTCTCGGCACACTTGTAGGAGGGAATCTCTCCTGCTGCTATCTTTGCAAAAATACCCATAATTATCCGAAACTAATGTTCATGATTTCGAACTTCATCACGCCACGTGGTACGGTAACCTCAGCGACATCACCCACCTTCTTGCCAAGAAGACCCTGTGCGATAGGAGTCTTGATGGAAATCTTGTTCTCACGGAGGTTGGCTTCACCCTCACTCACGATGGTGTAGGTGAGTTTCATGCCGTTATCCACATTCTTCAGTTCCACCTTGGAGAGAATCTGCACCTCATCCTTCTTCGTCAACTTGGAAGGATCAAGAATCTTGGTGTCAGCGAGGACAGCCTTCAACTCAGCAATCTTCGTCTCCAGTTTTCCCTGCGCTTCCTTGGCCGCATCATACTCTGCATTCTCTGAGAGGTCTCCCTTTTCGCGAGCCTCCGCAATCTGTCGGATCACCTCAGGGCGCTCCACTTCTTCCAGTTGTTTGATTTGGGCACGAAGTTTGTCGTAACCCTCTTGTGACATATAAGCCATAATGCTATTTTTGTTTTGGTTTTAATCGTTATTAGAATCTCATCTGTTGTCTCGAAAGATAAAGAAAAAAGAATCCCGACACTCTTCATGTCGGAACCCTAAATCTCTTTTACCGCTGCAAAGGTACGGCTTTTCCGCTATTCCACCAAATATTTTGCCAATTTTCTTAAAAACTCAGCGCAAATCCACCTATGAAATTCGCTCCAATGTTGCGATAACCATAGTAGCGGTCATAGTTCTGGTTGAAGAGGTTGTCGCCCTTCACGAAAAGGGTGAGCGGTTGCTTGATGGGCAAGGTGTAGCGAAGGCTTGCACCCAGATTCACCTTGTCAGGACGCTTGTACTGAGGGTCATCTGCTGTACCCAAGTCTTCCTGATAGAAAGTCTCGTATTGCCAATCAAGTCCTAAATAAAAACCTTTCATCAGTTTCACATCCAATTTCCAATCCATGGCGAAGAGAGGTGTGCTGTAGTTGCCCTTCACCCACTTGTTTGCTTCCTCGTCTTTCCAGCGCTCAATGCAAAGTTCGTTCTTGGCATCGAGTTTCAGGATGTCCTGATAAGCGTAGGAAAAGTCGGCATCAATCAAGAAGTCGCGACACTTGTAGAACTCTCCCCAGCACACTTGATGTCCTCGTGCATCCGTACCTAACCACTCAGTTGCCCTTTCATCCTTGCCTTGCTCGTAAGTGGCACTGACTTGACCACTGAGACCATAAAAATCCTTGAACCGGTAACCGATGCTTGCCTCCATTTGATAGAAGGCTGCCTCCATCTTTTGCTTCTCGCCATCCTCACCACCTAACATGGCGAAGTAGGGATGTTCTGCGGAGAAGGCACGGAAGGTGTTGTCCTCTTCCTCACCTGTCACCTCCACAAATACATCACTCTTGGGGTTCAGATGATAGGTGAAGGAGGCATCGGGTGCCACATTGCCCTTAGTGCTGACAAACACGCCCAGTTGCAGGTCCATCAGGTCACCACTATATATATAATGTGGGGTGAAGCGCAGACGTGAGATGCCCTTCAACTCGTCATTTCCATAAGAAGAATGGAAGACGCCAATGCCTAAGCCCACACCATGCTCGTCGCTGAACTGGTAAGAGGCATCGGCATCCGCATGCAGTAAGGTCTCGCCCAGCCCTTTGGCAAGGGAAGTGCGGTAGTTTTGGCTGAAGAAATCAATGCCTGCTGTAGCGCTAATGCTGAAATTGTCCACCTGGTAAGGAGTGAAACCCACAGATGCGTTCGCCAACACGTCGTGCTGCTTGTCTGTGGCAGTCAAAAAGTCAGAATACATGTAATTATAGAGGCGATTCTCAAAGGCACCCTTCACGAAGAAGTCCACACCATTGTCGAAACGATGGTTGTACTTCAACGCCGAACGGTTCTGGTAATCGCGGCTCTTCCATTTCTCAGGATGGAAAAACTCGTTCTTTCGTGCCTTCCCATTAAAGCCCTTCAGCGATAAGTCCATTGTCAGGGCATCATTGTCTGTCAAGTCAAACTGATACACTGCCTGACCATCCACCTTACCCAGCACACCGCCAGCCAGATGCACATAACCCTTCTTGTTGCCCTTCCAAACAGCCTCACTCTCGTAGTCACCCAGAGGCTCAGGCACATAATTGTTCAGGGGTTGCCCTTCCACCGCATACTGCATCGTGTAGTGTGTCACCGTAGTTTCAGCAGGTTTCGTCTTCACAGGCATCTTCTTCACGTCTGTCACCACAGGTTTCGCATCATTGGTCACCTCTACGGTGTTGTCCAACTGTGCCATTGCCGCAAGGCAAATGAAAAGTGAAAAGTGAAAAGTGAAAAATCTAAGTTTCATATTTATTCCAAAATCTTAATTGGTTACACCGAACTAAAGGTTCTTAACTTTAACTCTTAATTCTTTAATCGCTGGTCAATCATTCCCTTGATGTCATCCTCTTCTTTATAGTTTGCCTTCAACGACTCCAAGGTCTGCTTTGCCTCCACTTCACGTCCTTCTGCCTTATAGATATCGCTCAAGAGAATGAAGGCACGTGCCAACCAGTAAGGTTTGCCGATACCTGCGTCAATGGCTTTGTTCAACTGCTGTTCTGCTTGCTGATACTGCCCTGCATTGAAGAGTTTCTGTGCAGCCACCACGGGTGCCTTGGCTGCCTCGGTAGCAATGGAATCCTGTGCAGCAGCGATAGAGTCCTGAATGGCAATGTTGGCAGCCATGTTCGCCAATTCCTCACCAGCCTTCTTCGCATATTCACTACCTGGATAACGAAGAGAAATCGATGAGAACACAGCAGCAGCCTCATCATCCTTGCCCGACAGCACGTATGCACGTCCCTGCTCATAGAGAGCCTTGGCTGATTGAGAGGAAGTAGGATACTCCGCATTCATCTGGTTAATAATCTCCACCTTCTTGTCATAGTTGCCACGCAATCCCTCGATGTAAGCCTGCTGCAACATGGAGTAATCACCCATTGTGTGGTCTGTTGCCTTTGCCTTCACATAATTGGCATTGGCTTCATCGTAGTTGCGCATATTCAGGTAGCAGTCACCAATACGGTTAAGGGCATCTGCCTTCACCTGATTGGTGGCACTGCTCAATTCTGTAATCTTTTGGAATTCTGTGATGGCAGCATTGTACTTCTGCTGCTTGAAGTGTGCATAGCCCAAACTATACAAGGCATAGCCGCTATTTTTCAATTTGCCGTTAGGAGTCTGCTGTCCCAGATTGATGGCAGTGTTCAAGTCACTGGCTGCTTGTGCATAATTACCCAGACGGTAGTTGCAGTCGCCCTTCACATAATAAGCCTCCGCATAAGCCTCCGCATCTTGCTTGCCCAAGGCAATGGCTTGGGTGGCGTAAGTGAGTGCATCCTGCACCTTATTTTGGCTCAACTCTCGGAATGCCAAGTTATACAGCACCTTCTGCTTGTCTGCTTGAGTGGTGGCATCGGGTGCCTGTACTCTGTTGATAGCGCTCAATGCCTTCGAGTAGTTCTTCTTCTGCATATACACCTCCGTTAAGCATTGCGATATAGGAGTGGCATATTTCGAAGAAGGGAAATCATTCAAGAACTGCTCCATCACTGTAACGGTGTTGGGTGACTCTTGTTCATGCAAGGTCAAGGCATAATTGTAAAGTGCCTGTTCACGCAGGGCGGGATTCTGGTTCATCTGCGAAGCACTGAGGAAAGCCTTTTGAGCATTTTCTTTTTGCTGTAACTGGAGGGCCGCGATACCCGCGTGTAACCAGGCATTCTGTGCCATCTCATCCTGATCGATACTTGCTGACTCCACCAAGGTGTTGTAAGCGGCATCAAATCTGCCCAGATGGTAGTAGCACATACCTAACTTATATTGCGAGGTACGTGTCTTCTCACCAGCATCCAAATAACCCAACGCCTGCTCATAGCGCCCTTCGTCATACAGTTTCTCACCCGCCAAGCGATAGAGCACATTGTTGTAACTGCTGACTTCGTCACTCAAACCTGTCAATGGATAAGGCAGTGGCGTTTCAATATCCACCCCTTTTGCCTCATCGTCGAAGAAAGATTCCAGTGCCTCGTCAAAACGCTGTTCTTTCACCAGTAAGTTACGTCTGAACACGCGCAAGATTTCTGCATACTGTGACAAGGGGTATTCCTCCGTCCATTCTCCCAAGCGATCTGCTGTACCAGGAGTCCCTAACACATAATCGCACACCAATGAGAGCGCCTCCGCATCCTCGTAGCCCTTATCACCTTCGTCAGCGTCATCCAAGAAACGCTCAAATTGCTGTCTTGCACCTTGATAGTGACCATCTGCCACCATCTTCACTGCCGTTTGCTGGGCTTGTATGCACAAAGCCAAAGTAGCCATCAGCCACGACAACAACATTCTTTTTTTCCTCATATTCACTTAGTATCAATTAGAATTCCGTTGCAAAGATAAATAAAAAACTTCTATTATTCTCAATATTAACAATATATAACACGATTATAGTGATAGAGATTGTCGATGTGTTCAGGAGTGAAAGGAGTTATGACAAAAAGAAAAGGGGACGCAATTGCATCCCCTTCAATGTGTTGGAAAAAAATGATTAGTTGATAGCGCCATCGAGTTCAGAGCCAGCCTTAAACTTAGCAAGGTTCTTAGCAGCGATAGTGATAGGCTTCTTGTTTGATGGGTTGATACCCTGACGTGCTGGACGCTTTGTAACAGCGAATGTACCGAAACCGATGAGTGAAACCTTCTCACCCTTCTTGAGTGCTTCAACGATAGACTCAACACAAGCGTCAAGAGCCTTCTTAGAGTCAACCTTGCTCAGACCTGACTTTGCAGCGATAGAGCCAACGAGTTCTGTTTTGTTCATAAGTTAAATAATTTAGGTTTTAATAATTAAAGTTTGTATTGGGTAATGAAAAATCCAATCATTTTACGTGTATTGGGTTAGTCAGAAGCGCATTCCGCTCCTAACCGCGTTGCAAATATAACGAGATAAATTTTCGTGAACAAACAATTTTCAAAAAAAAATGTTGAAAAAAGCAAAAAAAACTTGTATTTTTATGTTTTTTGCCCTTTAATAGGAAGAAAAACTCTAATTTTGCACTCGAAATTCACAAAGTGAGATAGTTACATCATTAAAGAGAAGAGTGTATGAGAATGACTCCTGCCGTTAAGGTAATCTTGATTATAAATGTGGTCTTGTATGTGTTGGCTTATTGGGTCACTCCCATGATTCCATTGGATGGACATACGGACTGGTTCCTGAATTTTAATGCGCTGCACCCGATCGGATCGACTGGCTTTGCCATCTATCAGTACATCACCTATATGTTTATGCATGGAGGGTGGTGGCATTTGTTTTTTAACATGTGGTCGCTGATGATTTTTGGCAATGCGGTGGAGCAACAGGTGGGCACGAAACGTTTTTGGCTATATTATCTCTTGTGTGGTATCGGTGCAGCCTTGGTGAACCAATTGATGACATGGGTGGGTCTCATCAATCCTGCCCAGTTGGTAGGTGCTTCGGGTGCCATTTATGGTGTGATGGCTGCTGCAGCCTTCTTCTTCCCCAATGCGAAATTGTTCATCATCCCGATTCCTTTCCCCATTAAGTTGAAGTATCTGGTGGGCTTTTATACGGTAGTGGAGATGTATCTGGGCATCACATCTATTGATGGTGTGGCACACTTTGCCCATTTGGGTGGTATCTTGGTGGGTATCATTATCCTGTTCATTTGGAAGATGCAAGATAAGCAGCACACGCAACATGGTGGTTACAGGTCTTACTCCTCAAGTTCTCATTATCAGAAGGATGAAAGTTCATGGAAGGATTGGTTGGGTGGTAAGCGTAAGCCTAAAATGCGTGTGACAAATGTGCGTGAAGCAAACTATGCTGACCATCAGTATAATGAGCAGAAGCGTCAGGACAACGAGGAAATTGACCGCATCTTGGACAAGATCCGCAAGAATGGTTATCAGAACTTGTCGGAAAGCGAAAAGACAACGCTTTTCAATGCCAGCAAGAAAATGAAGGGTGAGGGATGAAGTTGCTGAAGACCATACCTTTAGTTATATTCATTGCCATCAATCTGCTGATGATTGTGGCAATGAATTTTTGTGCTTACACATCCTGCATTCCTCCGCAGGATGTACCTCAATGGTCGTATTTCGGGTTGATGTTTCCCGTGTTCCTGGCAATCAATGTACTGTTTGTGCTCTTTTGGCTGGTGTTCAAGTGGAAATGGGTATTGCTTCCCTTGGCGGGCATGGCTCTATGTGCTCATAGTGTAAGGGCATATTTCCCCATCAATATATCCAGTGAACCTCCTGCGGGTAGCATCAAGGTGCTGTCGTACAATGTGGAGGCGTTTGGTAAGGACAAATCGGGCAATTGGGAGGAGAACCCCATCATCAAGTATCTGTTGGGGAGTGGAGCGGATGTCATCTGTCTGCAGGAGGCGATGAAATTAGTGGTGGACCAGGCTCTTGACAGCATCTCAGTGATTTATCCCTACCATCATTATGAACTGGAAACAGATAACTATATCGCTTGCTTCTCCAAGCACCCGATTGAGTCGGTGACGAGGATTGACTATCCTACCACGACCAATCACTCCTATGCCTATGAGATGCGGGTGGGAGAGGACACCTTGCTGGTAATTAACAATCATCTGGAGTCGTACAGGTTAAGCACCGCAGACAAGGACGACTATAAATCCATTATTAAGAATTACAAGCATCCCCGACAAAACGAATCGAAGGTAAAGTACCGTAGCCTGACGGAGAAGATTACGGAACATGACTCCATTCGGGGAATGCAGGTGGATTCAGTGACAGCGTTTGTGGCGAAAAACAGAGGGAGGTATATTGTGCTGTGTGGTGACTTGAATGCCACTCCTGTTTCGTACATTCATCATCGCTTGACGAGCGAACTGGATGATGCCTATACTCGTAGTGGAAATGGTCCTGGCATCAGTTATCATCGAAGTGGCATGTTTTTCCGTATTGACCATATTTATGTGAGTCCAAACACCAAGGCGTATGGGGCAAAAGTGGACAACTCCATCAAGCAGAGCGACCATTATCCCATCAGTTGTTTTGTCAAATTGGAGTAAAAGTGGCGTACAAAGACTGTTTCTGTGAATATTTTTAATGTATTTTTCTTTCTATTTGTAAAAAAATATCTACCTTTGCACCTTGAATCATCGTGCGTTATATATTTAATATGTGTGACGCGCGTGTTTTTGAGGTCTTTTGTGGACTGAAAATGAGAGAATAAAGCAACATAACAATCAAAAATATTAAATCATTCAAAAAAAATGCAAAACAAAGGATTTGTAAAGTTTTTAGCAGTGGCGTTGACCCTCATCTGCCTCTTCTATCTGTCTTTCGGCTTTGTCACTAAGTATGTGGAGGACAAGGCTTCAAAGATGGAAGAAAAGGAAGCTGAGCTTTACTTGGATTCGTTGAATTCGACTCCATTCTATCTGGGCAACTACACATTGAAGGATTGTCGTGAAACTGGTATCGGCCTTGGTCTTGACCTGAAGGGCGGTATGAACGTCATCCTCGAGGTGAGTGTGCCTGATGTAGTAAAGGCGTTGGCAGACCACAAGACTGACGAAGCCTTCCTCAAGTCTGTCGATGAGGCAGCCAAGGAAGCGCAGGAGAGTCAGAGCGATTTCATCACACTTTTTGTCAAGGCTTATAAAAAGAACGCTCCAGGTAAGCCACTTGCGGGTATCTTCGCCACTCAGCAGTTGAAGGGCAAGGTGAACACCAACAGTTCAGATGCTGACGTGGAGAAGGTTCTTCGTGAAAGCGTTGACGAGGCAGTTGACAACTCATTCCTCGTGCTCCGCACCCGTATTGACCGATTCGGTGTCGTTCAGCCTAACATCCAGAAGATTGAAGGACAGAGTGGTCGTATCATGGTGGAACTTCCTGGTATCAAGGAGCCAGAACGTGTACGTAAACTCCTTCAGGGTAGTGCAAACCTTGAGTTCTGGGAGACTTACGATGCACCTCAGGTGGCACCTTACCTGTCACAGTTGAATGCGGCTCTTCGTGATGGTGGTACAGTAGCAACTGACACCGTTCAGGCTGACACTACAGCAGTGGCTGAGGCTGAGCCTGTGGCAGAAAAGGCTGACTCCAGCAAGAACACCACCAGCGTGTTGGCTCAGGTGAACAAGGGTGAAGAAGCAGCCGTTGCCAGCAAGGCAACAGAAGAGGCAAAGAAAGAGAATCCTCTCTTCGCTATGTTGCAGCCTACAGGTGCTCAACGTGGTTGTTTGGTGGGTATTGCTCAGGCACTTGACACTGCAGAAATCAATGCTCTCCTCAATTCAGAAGTGGCAAAGCAGATTTTCCCTGCTGACCTCTCTCTCAAGTGGGGTGTGAAGTCTATGGATAAGGCTGGTAAGATTTTCGAACTTTATGCTATCCGTACCACAGGTCAGAATGGTCGCGCTCCATTGGAGGGTGAAGTGGTGACAGATGCAAAGGATGAATTTGACCAGTACGGCAATCCTATCGTGACCATGAAGATGAATACGGAAGGTGCTCGTAAGTGGGCTGCCCTCACAGAGGCTAACGTGAACCACTGTGTGGCTGTCGTGCTCGATAACCTCGTATATAGCGCACCAAACGTGATGAATAAGATTGATGGTGGTAACACCCAGATTTCTGGTAATTTCACCACAACTGAAACCAAGGACTTGGCAAACGTGCTCCAGTCAGGTAAGATGCCGGCTCCTGCCAGCATCATTCAGGAGGACATCGTAGGTCCTACCCTTGGTGCTCAGTCTATCCAGGCTGGTTTCATTTCTTGTATCGTCGCTTTCATCGTGCTGATGATTTACATGGTAATGATGTATGGTGTACGTGAAGGTATGGTGGCAAACTGCGCCCTGATTCTCAACTTCTTCTTCTCATTCGGCATTCTCACTTCCCTGGGTGCAGCCTTGACAATGTCAGGTATTGCCGGTATGGTGCTGACCCTCGGTATGGCAGTGGATGCCAACGTGCTCATCTACGAGCGTACGAAAGAGGAAATGCGTAGCGGTAAGAACATCAGTGCCGCTGTGGCTGCTGGTTACAGCAACGCCTTCTCCGCTATCTTCGACTCAAACGTAACAACTATCCTTACGGGTGTTATCCTTTATAACTTCGGTACAGGTCCTATCAAGGGTTTCGCAACAACCCTGATCATCGGTATCGTCTGCTCATTCTTCACCGCTGTTTGGTTGACTCGTATCGCATATGAGCACTTCCTCAACCGCGGTAAGTGGCAAGACCTCAAGTTCACCACGAAGATCTCGCAGAACATGATGAAGGACACGAAGTACAATTTCATGGGCAACTACAAGAAGTCATTCATTGGCTTCGGTATCTTCCTCGTGATTGTACTTGCAAGTTTCGGTATTCGTGGTCTGAGCCAGTCTATCGACTTCACAGGTGGTCGCAACTACAAGGTTGAATTTGTGAAGCAAGTAGAGCCAGAGCAGGTGAAGGCTGCTATCGTGAAGCAGTTTGAGGCAAATAATCAGGAAGGTGAAGCCATCAACGTGACCGTTATCGCTATCGGTACTGAAGGCAACAACGTTCGTGTATCTACAAACTTCAACATCAACGACAATAGTTCTGCTGCTGATGCTAAGATTGAGTCATTGCTCTATCAGGCATTCGTGGATGGTGGCATGGTGGACAAGGCTGTGTCTGAGGAAGCATTCCTTGACCGCGACAACCGTGCTGGTGGTTCCATCGTTTCTTCTCAGAAGGTGGGTCCTGCCATTGCATCTGACATCTTGCGCGGTGCTGTGCTGTCAGTGCTCTTCGCTATCGTTGTCATCTTCGTATATATCCTCATCCGTTTCCGCAACGTGGCATACTCAGTCGGCTCTATCGTGGCTTTGACACTCGATACTGTACTCGTTATCGGTATGTTCTCACTTTGCTACGGTTGGATTGGATTCTCACTCGAGGTTGACCAGACGTTCATTGGTGCTATCCTGACGGTGATTGGTTACTCTATCAACGATAAGGTGGTCATCTTTGACCGTATCCGTGAAGTCTTCAAGAACTATCCAAATCGTGACCGTCAGCGCATCTTCAACGATGCCTTGAACAGCACTCTCGCACGTACCATCAACACGTCAGTATCTACGTTCATCGTGCTGTTGGTCATCTTCGTGCTCGGTGGTGATAGCATTCGCGCCTTTGCCTTCGCCATGATGCTGGGTGTCATCATCGGAACCAGTTCTTCACTCTTCATCGCTGCTCCCACAGCATACCTTGTGATGGGTGCTCGCATCAAGGAGGCTGAAGAAGAAACAGAACCTGCAAAATAATACATTAATATATAATAAGGCAGTAGCGCTTCAGCGTTGCTGCCTTATTGCTTAAAACCAACACAAAACTATGAATAAGATTCGTGTAGCCATTGTTGGATATGGTAACATCGGAAAATACGCACTCGAAGCCATTGAGGCTTCTCAGGATGTAGAGTGTGTAGGCGTGGTTCGTCGTAACGGAGAGGCTAACAAGCCCGCTGAACTCGCTAATTATCCTGTCGTCAAGAACATTACGGAGTTGAAGGATGTGCAGGTGGCTATTCTTGCTACTCCTACCCGTAAGGTGGAAGAATATGCAAAGCAGTGCCTTGCCCTTGGTATCAATACTGTGGATTCATTCGATATACATACACAGATTGTTGACCTTCGTCGTTCACTCGATGCTGTAGCGAAAGCGAACAACGCTGTCTCTGTCATCTCTGCAGGTTGGGATCCGGGTTCTGATTCCATCGTTCGCTCTTTGATGGAGAGCCTTGCACCAAAGGGTGTTAGTTACACTAATTTCGGTCCTGGTCGTTCTATGGGTCACTCTGTGGCAGTACGCGCTATCGAGGGTGTGAAGGACGCATTGTCCATGACCATTCCTGTAGGTACTGGCATTCATCGCCGCATGGTCTATGTGGAGTTGGAGGAAGGTGCTGACTTCAAGAAGGTTGAGGCAGCCATCAAGGCTGACCCTTACTTCGTGAACGATGAAACTCACGTGCAGCAGGTTCCATGTGTTGATGCACTCAATGACGTAGGTCACGGTGTGAACCTTGTACGCAAGGGTGTGTCAGGCAAGACACACAACCAACTCTTTGAGTTTGATATGAAGATTAACAACCCTGCTCTTACGGCTCAGGTATTGGTGAATGTGGCTCGTGCTTCCATGGAGCAGCAGCCAGGTGCCTACACCATGATTGAGATTCCTGTCATCGATATGCTTTGTGGCGACAAGGAAGAGTTGATTCGTCATCTGGTGTAAGGGGTTGAAAGAAATAAACATTCCTATATAGAAAAGGCGTTGCAGTTCTCTTCTGCAACGCTTTTTTTCTTTTTTATTTTGTATTGTCTTGAATTTGCGCTATCTTTGCCAAAAAAACTAAAAGGAATCATCATGAAGAAGATAAATGTCATGTTGTTGGCACTTGCCACATTGATGCTTTTTTCTTGCGAAGAGAAGAAGAAAGACCCGCAGAAATCAGATGTGGAGGTGGTGCCAGTGCATGAGATGCCCAGCATCTGTGAAGCCCATGGAACAATTGGCGACGGCTCGTCTATGAATGTCATTGAGTTCATCAATGACGATGGCGACACGTTGTACATCAGCAAGAACGGACAGGATGTGATGGGTGGATTGGTTGTAGGTGATGAATTGGATGTGATATACAATGTCACGAAGGAGGATGTATTCGCTTCTGTGGCAGTCAATCTCACTTCTCTGCAGCATATATGGTCACAGCGAGGTACTGATGGTAGGGAACAGAGTTTGGAACTGAATCAAGGTGGCAGTGCTACTACATATAATATGTCCGTGGATTACGATTCATGGGAGGTGAAGAACGGCTTGCTGCTCCTACATAGTCCCAAGAAGATTGGTTCTGAGACTCCTGCTATCGTTGATACATTCGAGATTATGCAGTTGACTACGGACAGCCTTGTGTTGATGAACGGAGACCTTGTGACTGAATTTGGAAGATACAATTAATTCATCTTTTAACGAACGAATGAACCTATGATGAAGAAAGTTCCCATCATGATTGTGCTGCTTTCTTCCACCCTGTGCGTTTTAGCTGCATCGAAAGGAGGGCTGAAGACGGATCGTGAAGTGTGGGTGGATATAATGTACCAGATGGCAGAACCCGTGATGAAAAATATGGCGGAAGGGAAGTTGCAGCAAGTGATGGATACTACAGGGGGCAACAAAAATTTGGAACTATCACCCACATGGGATAATCGTGATAAGAAAGTGGCTTATATGGAGGCGTTTGGTCGTTTGTTGGCAGGATTGGCTCCATGGCTTAATTTACCTGATGATGATTCCCCTGAATGCACGAAACGTAAGCAGTTACGTGAATGGACACGAAAAGCAATCATCAATGCTGTAGATCCCAATTCTCCTGATCGTCTTGGATGGGAGAACGGAGGACAGACATTGGTGGATGCTGCTTATGTGGTGGAAGGTTTGTATCGTGGCTACGACTCTTTGTGGGTACCGCTTCCGAAAGAAACGAAAGACCGCTACATTAAGGAAATACAAGCGCTTCGCAGATATGACCCTCCCTATACGAACTGGTTGCTTTTTGTAGCACTGGAGGAAAGTTTCCTGTTGTATGTAGGTGCACCATACGATGCCTATCGCATCAAGATGGGAATGGCGAAGGTGGAAGAGTGGTATATTGGAGATGGTGCTTACAGCGATGGACCCTCATTTGCGTTTGACTATTACAATTCGTTTGTTATCCAGCCAATGTATGTGGAGTGCTTGGAAATGATTGCAGCCAGACGTCCCAATGACAGCAACTTGATTTTCAGCAAAACTAACGACAAGACACGAGGTGCCAAGAATCGTCTGCAGGAAGTGGTGAAGCGTATGCAGAAGTGGGCAGTCATCTTGGAACGTCTCATCTCGCCAGAAGGCACATTTCCTGTAGTGGGGCGAAGCATCCCTTACCGCATGGCAACAATGCAGCCACTGGCACAATTGGCGTGGCGCAAACAACTGCCGCAGGAACTGCATAATGGACAAGTGCGTGCAGCCCTCACTGCCGTCGCCAATCGGATGTTCTATGGGCAATTAGAGAATCTTGCCAAAAGTGCCAAGGCAATGAGCAAGAATTACAATGAAGGAGGATTCCTCACGATAGGCTTTGTTGGTCCTCACCCCAATGTGGCAGATTGGTACACGAATAATGGTTCATTGTATGTGACCAGCCTTGCCTTCCTTCCATTGGGATTACCTGAATCAGACCCGTTTTGGACAGAACCTGCGGAGAAGTGGACGAGCAAGAAAGCTTGGGAGGGTGATGATTTCCCTAAAGACCACAAGTGGGACATCAATAGCCAGAAACTCTATTGGGAATAAGAATATTTAATGAATAATACTAAAAAGAAAAGTGAAAGTATCCACTATCCGAATAGCAGGAAACTTTCACTTTTCTTTTTCTCCTTTTAATCTTTTTAGAAAGGCAGATCGCTTGAATCGTCTGTTGCCGTTTCAAAACTTGCTTGTGCAGGTTGTGCAGCGGGTTGGTCTGCTGGAGGGAATGGTGCGGCTACTTGTGGCTGTGCTGCGGCGGGTTGTGCTGCCATGGGCTGAGCAGGTACAGCAGAAACTACATTCCATACGCGTACATCATTGTACCAGCGTCCATTGTACTCACGAGCATTGATGTCGAAAGAAACAGTCAGTTCTTGACCTTCCTGAATATTGAAGCGATTGAGGTTTTCCTCGCCAAACACATTAAATACCATTTTCTTTGGGAACTGTCCCACAGTTTCCTCAATCACGAAGTCTTGCATCTTCCATGGGTTACCCGTTTTACTTGACACGCCAGCGCGTTGATCCAGCACCTTGATAATTCTTCCTGTAAATTCCATATTTTTCTGTGTATTTATGTTACTTATTTATAAAATCAGCCACAAAATTACGCTTTTTTTTTGTATTGTCAAAACTTCTCCATAACTTTGTGTTCAAATAAATATTTTTGACCATGAGATTTAATGTTTCAAGTACTAGTCTCAGCAATCGCTTGCAGACGATAAGCAGAGTGCAGAGTTCCAAGAACGCTCTGCCCATACTCGATTGTATTCTTTTTGAACTCGCTGGTGGAGTGTTGAAGATGACGGCATCAGATAGTGAGACCACAATGGTGACAACCTTGGAGGTGATGGATGCTGACGGTGAGGGTAAGTTCGCCATTGGTGCGAAGCAACTCATCAGTTCAGTGAAAGAAATATCTGAGCAGCCTATCACGTTCCAAGTGGATCAGAACTCTTTTGCCATCGAGATTACCTACCAGAACGGTAAGTATAACTTGATTGGACAGAATGGTTATGAGTTTCCTGTTCCCAGTAGCGTGAACGACTCTTCTCGTAGTCTTTCCATTGATGCACAGGTGATGTTCAATGGCATTAACCGTAGCCTCTTTGCTGCTGCTGACGACGAACTCCGTCCACAGATGAATGGTGTGTACTTCGATATGGCACAAGATAGCATTACATTTGTGGCAAGTGATGGTCACAAGTTGGTGCGCAATCGTGTGTTCTCTGTTCACGTTGACGACCCATCGGCATTCATTCTTCCCAAGAAGCCGGCTCTTTTGCTGAAGGCAGTGCTTCCAAAGGCTGATGGTGATGCTGTTGTGCGTTTTGATGACCGCAATGCGGAGATTGAATTGACAGACTATCTGATTAGTTGCCGTTTGATAGAGGGTCGTTATCCTAACTATAATTCGGTGATTCCAACTGATAATCCATTCCGCGTGACAGCAGACCGTATGGCCTTCATCAGTGCTCTGCGTCGCGTGAGTGTCTTTGCAAGTCAAAGCAGTTCGCTCATCAAGATTCATGTGGATCAGGGTACATTGACTGTTTCAGCACAAGATTTGGATTTCTCTACATCAGCAGAGGAGCACATCATGTGTGATTACAATGGCACACCCATGAGCATCGGATTCAATGGCCCATTTCTTCTTGATGTACTCAACAGCATCGCCAGCAATGATATTGTGTTGGAACTTGCTGACCCAAGCCGTGCAGGTGTCATCACACCAGCAGAACAGGAGGAGAACGAAGACCTTATCATGCTGCTGATGCCTATGATGCTGAAAGACTAAAAGACCATGCTACAAGGAAAGAAGATAGTGCTCGGCATCACGGGCAGTATTGCCGCTTACAAGTCATGCCTCATCATCCGCCAACTCATCAAGAAGGGGGCGGAGGTGCAGGTGGTCATTACGCCTGCGGGTAAGGAGTTCATCACTCCCATTACTCTCTCTGCACTGACGAGCAAACCCGTCATCAGCGAGTTTTTTGCACAGCGTGATGGCACGTGGCACTCTCACGTGGATTTGGGTTTGTGGGCAGATGCGATGCTGATAGCCCCTGCTACTGCTTCCACCATTGGTAAGATGGCACATGGAGTGGCTGACAATATGCTCATCACCACTTATCTATCCATGAAAGCGCCCGTATTCATTGCTCCGGCAATGGATTTGGACATGTATGCACATCCTTCTACGCAGCAGAATCTCAAGACCTTGCAGTCGTATGGCAACCATATCATAGAGCCTGGTACAGGCTTCTTGGCTTCAAAATTAGAGGGCAAGGGTAGAATGGAAGAGCCAGAGAACAT
>JBGUGM010000051.1:0-1590 GCA_045111535.1 Bacteroidaceae bacterium | reverse complement strand
CTGCTCACGCTCGGAAGACTCGAAGCAAGCTTCGGTCTCCTCTCGCTCAATCGCAGCCTTCTCTTTCGATGCCAACCTGATAGAGGAAGCATTCAAGCAGGGTGCCAAGGCATTGGTACTCTGTAATCCGTCTAACCCCTGCGGCAAGGTCTTTACACGTGAGGAATTGCAGACGATAGCAGATATTGTAATAAGGTACGATGGCTATGTGATTACCGATGAGGTCTATGAGCACATCGTCTATGCGCCGCGCAAGCACGTCTATATCTCCTCACTTCCAGGCATGTGGGAGCGCACCATCTCATGCAGCTCGCTTTCCAAGACCTACAGCATCACAGGTTGGCGACTTGGCTATGTCATTGCCCCGGAACGCATCATCGACCGGGTGAAGAAGGTGCATGACTTCCTGACAGTTGGTGCGGCGGCTCCATTGATGGAGGCTGCCACAGTTGGACTATGTTTCCCAGATTCCTATTACGAGGGCTTGCAGGCACATTATACTCACATGAAGCATCTGTTTTGTGACGGGCTTCGTCAGTTCGGATTGGAGTTTACTGATCCAGAAGGTGCCTATTATGTGATGCTTGATGTCTCGAAGTATGGTGTGAATGATGACCTGCATTTCTGCGAATGGCTTGCTGAGCATGTCGGGGTGGGAGCCGTTCCTGGCAGTTGTTTCTTCAAAGAGGATGTGCATCATCTTATCCGTTTCCATTTTGCCAAGCGCGACGAGACATTGCAGGCTGCTCTTGACCGTCTTTCATCTCTCGATAACAAGGCAAGAACATATCAGTGCACTGAGGTGAATAGAGTATAATGATTAGGCGTATGACAGAGAAAGAGAAGATGCTGGCGGGTGAGGTTTATTCTGCCATTGACCCGGAACTGATAGAAGAACTGATGATGACAAGAGAAGTTCTTTATGAATATAACTCACTGCGTCCGTCTGAAACCCAGCGGATGAAGGAAATCCTGAAGGGCTTGCTCGGTCATGCTGCAGATGATGACTTCCTCATTAACCAGCCGTTTCGCTGCGACTATGGCAAACAGATAAGCATCGGCAAACGGTTCTTTGCCAACTTCAACTTCACTGTCCTCGATGAAGCCCGTGTCACTATTGGCGATGACTGTTTTATCGGCCCCAATGTCAGCATATACACCGCCTGTCACAGTACTGATCCTGTGGAGCGCAACTCCCGTCAGGAATGGGCAAAACCTGTTTCTATCGGTCATAATGTATGGATTGGAGGTAGCGTGACCATTCTTCCAGGAGTAACCATCGGTGATAATGTCACCATTGGAGCCGGCTCCATCGTGGTTAATGATATTCCGTCAAATACCGTTGCCGTAGGAAACCCATGTAAGGTTATAAAGAACTTATGACTGACTTTGACACCATCTGGCGCACTCAGGACGAAATCAGAACAGTGGTCAATGCCGTTCTGGGTGAATGTATCTGGAATTTGAGCTATAATGAGCGACGGATGGCCATTGGACTGGAGTTGACTACGTATTTGCAGGAGGAAGAGGTTGACATGCTTATCAACCAGTTCCCAGTTACGGTTGACTATGACGGTGTAGGCTCGAAAG
>JBGUGM010000050.1:0-5664 GCA_045111535.1 Bacteroidaceae bacterium | reverse complement strand
GATGAAGTGAAGGCTGCAGGTGGTCTTGCCATCATTGGTACGGAGCGCCATGAGAGCCGTCGTGTGGACCGTCAGTTGCGTGGACGTTCTGGTCGTCAGGGAGACCCCGGTTCTTCTGTGTTCTATGTGTCGCTCGAAGACAAACTCATGCGCCTTTTCGCTTCAGACCGTATTTCCAAAGTCATGGACCGTCTCGGCTTTGAAGAAGGAGAAATGATTGAGCACAAGATGATTAACCAAAGCATCGAACGTGCCCAGAAGAAGGTGGAGGAGAACAACTTCGGTATCCGTAAGCGTCTGCTCGAATACGATGATGTGATGAACAAGCAACGTAAGGTCATCTACGAGCGTCGCCGTCATGCCCTCATGGGAGAGCGTATCGGTATGGACATCGCCAACATGATTTGGGACCGCGTTGTACATATTCTCCACAATGGCGATTATGAGAGTTGCAAGGAAGATTTCTTGCGCATCTTTGCTATGGAGATTCCATTCGATATGGAAACCTTCGAGAACGAGAGTCGTGAGAAACTTGAAGACGAAGCATTCGACATGGTGATTGATTCCTTCAAGAAGCGTTCTGCTCGTCTTGCATCGGTGGCATTCCCTGTCATCAAGCAGGTGTATGAAACGAACGGCTCCAAGTACGAGAACATCCTCGTGCCAATTACCGATGGTCGTCGTGTTTATCAGATTAGCATTCCGCTCAAGGAAGCATACGAGACAGAGGGTAACTCCATCCTCGTTGCTTTCGAGAAAGCCATCCTGCTTCACACCATCGACGATGCATGGAAAGAAAACCTCCGTGCCCTCGACGAATTGAAGCAATCCGTGCAGAATGCCTCTTACGAGCAGAAAGACCCACTCCTCATCTTCAAATTGGAGTCTGTCAACCTCTTCGATACGATGGTCAACGAGATCAACGATGGTACTATCTCCGTCCTTATGCGTTGCTCTATTCCAATCGCACAGGAACGCGATGTGCAACAGGCTCCTGCCGCCTCAATGGAAGAGCCCAAGCAGCATCTCACGGAGACCCACCAGAATCTCGATGAACTTTCCGAGACCCAGCGTCAGCAGGCACAGGCTGCACAAACCGACACTCGTGCCCGCCAACCCATTGCTCCGATTGTGAACAATGGTCCTAAGATTGGTCGCAATGATCCTTGTCCATGTGGATCAGGTAAGAAGTACAAAGCATGTCACGGACGCGGATTATAAGTGTCGATGATATCGAAAGATAATAAGAGGGATGAGCCCAGCGGTTCATCCCTCTTCATTTTATTTGTTCTATATGTGGTTATCACGTCATCACGTAATGCCGCACATTTTTCACCCTTGTTTGTGGTTGATGCAAATGCCTTGGAGGTACCACTCGTAGAGACGATGGATGCCCTCGTCAATCTCGATGGCGTGATGCCAACCGAGACGATGAAGTTTAGACACATCGGTGAGTTTCTTGAGGGTGCCGTCGGGTTTGGTGGCATCCCAGCGGAGTTGCCCCTTAAATCCAATCTCCTGCATGATGCGTTCTGCCACTTCCTTAATAGAGATTTCCTTGCCTGTACCCACGTTGATATGGCAGTTACGGATTTCCTTGATGCCATCGCGGTTAACGACAAAGTCACTCTTCTCCACCACGTCCTTGAAATCAACGTTGAGAAGACAATAGACAGAGGCATCTGCCATTTCCTCACTCCACAGGAACTCGCGCATAGGTGCACCTGTACCCCACAGCGTGACTGCTTCGGGGGTGATGCCATAATGACGCAAAACCTGCAGAATGGTCATCTCATCACTCATCGCGGTTGCCATGATGGTTTGAGTGGCATCCGAGTTCGCATCTTCCTGCGCACCCTGACCATCCACCATTTTGGGCACTTTCATGGAAACAGGACGCAAGCCGAGGTCTTTGCGGACAGCATCCCAATCACCCTCGTTCAAGCACTTTGCCAAGTGAATCTTACGAATCATGGCAGGGAGCACGTGAGAGTTTTCGAGGTGGAAATTGTCGTTAGGACCATAGAGGTTGGTCGGCATGACAGCAATGTAGTTGGTGCCGTATTGGAGATTGAACGACTCGCACATCTTCAATCCTGCAATCTTGGCAATGGCGTATGGCTCGTTGGTGTATTCGAGCGGAGAAGTCAGCAGACAATCCTCAGGCATGGGTTGTGGGGCTTCGCCTGGATAGATGCAGGTGGAACCGAGGAAGAGGAGTTTCTTCACACCATGCTTCCATGCTTCGCCAATCACGTTCTGCTGAATCTGTAAGTTCTGATAGATGAAATCAGCACGATACTGCAAATTTGCCATGATGCCACCCACATGAGCGGCAGCCAATACAACAGCATCGGGCTGTTCCTCATCGAAGAACTGTTTCACAGCCACAGGGTCAAGCAAGTCCAACTCAGCATGTGACTTGCCCACCAAGTTCTCGTAACCACGTGACTTGAGGTTATTCCAGATGGCAGAGCCCACCAATCCGTGATGTCCTGCCACAAATATCTTAGCACTCTTGTCTAACATAGCCCACTATTTCACAAGTCCTTTCTCCAGATACTCTGCCAAGTTGGTGCGCATCACAGATGCCACATGGTCAGCAGCCACCTTCTCCATGTCATGCTTCACCATGATGGAAACGAGTTGCTCGAAAGATGTTGACTGCGGATTCCAACCCAACTTCTCCTTTGCCTTGGTGGGGTCACCCCAAAGGTTCACCACATCAGTGGGACGGTAGAAGTCAGCACTGACCTCCACGAGCGTCTTGCCAATCAAGTTCTCAGGACCTGCAATGCAGATGCCCTTCTCGTCCATGCCCTCGCCCTCGAATTTCAGTTCGATGCCAGCAGCCTTGAACGCATAGTAGGCGAACTCACGCACAGAGTGCTGCACACCCGTAGCGATGACGAAGTCCTCTGGCTTTTCCTGCTGAAGAATCAGCCACATGCACTCCACATAGTCCTTGGCATAGCCCCAGTCACGAAGTGAAGAGAGGTTACCCAAATAGAGTTTCTCCTGCTTCCCCTGCGCAATACGAGCCGCAGCGAGGGTTATCTTTCTTGTCACGAAAGTCTCACCACGACGTTCACTCTCATGGTTGAAGAGAATGCCTGAACAGCAGTACATATTGTATGCCTCACGATACTCCTTCACAATCCAGAAGCCATAGAGTTTTGCCACGGCATAAGGAGAATATGGATGGAACGGAGTCTTCTCATTCTGAGGCACCTCCTCCACCTTGCCATACAACTCAGAGGTGGAAGCCTGATAAATGCGGCACTTGTCTGCCAGACCACACAAGCGGACAGCCTCCAACACACGGAGGACACCCACAGCATCTACATCAGCCGTGAACTCAGGAGAGTCGAAACTGACCTGCACGTGCGACTGTGCGGCAAGGTTGTAAATCTCGGTGGGTTTCACTTTGCTAATCACCTGAAGCATGGACATAGAGTCGCCCAAGTCAGCATAGTGAAGGTGGAAATTGGGAGTACCTTCCAGATGAGCGATACGCTCACGGTAATCGACAGAAGAACGGCGAATGGTGCCGTGAACTTCATAGCCTTTTGCCAGAAGGAACTCAGAAAGGTATGAACCGTCTTGACCGGTGATACCTGTAATCAATGCAACTTTTCTTTCCATATGACAATTATTATGTTCATAAACAACTGTAGTCTGTTGTCTATAGTCTGTTGTCCTTTCACGTTGCAAAGGTAGTAAAAAAACACAAATTAATGAACAAGAAAACAACTTTATTTATGTATAATGAGTCAATTACCGACTTTTAGGTATTGTATAACAGAGGAAAAGTGAGTAACTTTGCAGCGAAAATGCATTTTCAATGAGATTATCAGAGTTGAAAACAGGGCAGACAGGCGTTATTGTCCGCGTGATGGGACACGGAGGTTTCCGTAAACGCATTGTCGAGATGGGCTTCATCAAGGGCAAGACCGTGGAGGTGTTGCTCAATGCTCCCTTGCACGACCCTGTGAAATACAAGATTATGGATTACGAGGTCAGTCTTCGCCGAGCCGAGGCTGACATGGTGGAGGTTGTCAACGAGGAAGAGGCAAAGGCATGGGAGGCATCCCATCCTGACCTGCACACTTTGATTGCTGATGATTGCGAGGACATTGTGCAGCGTGTGGCACGCATCAAGGAGCACGAACTCAATGTGGTGTTCGTGGGCAATCCCAATTGTGGCAAGACCTCTCTTTTTAACATCGCCAGTGGCGCACACGAACGTGTGGGCAACTACTCTGGTGTGACTGTTGATGCCAAGGTGGGACACTTCGACTTTGAGGACTATCACTTCAACCTCGTCGATTTGCCAGGCACCTATTCATTGTCCACCTATACCCCCGAGGAACTCTATGTGCGTAAGTACATCATCGAGAAGCATCCCGACATCATCATCAACGTGATTGATGCCAGCAATCTTGAGCGCAATCTTTATCTGACCACCCAACTCATCGACATGGACGTGCCGATGATTATTGCCCTCAACATGTTTGATGAACTGCGTGAAAGTGGCAACCAACTCGACATGGAGCAATTGGGTATTCTGCTCGGTGCACCCATCATCCCGACCATCGGAAAGACAGGTGAAGGAGTCAAAGAACTCTTTCATCAGATTATCCAAATAGCAGAAGGTAAGCAAAAGACAGCCAGACACATACACATCAATCATGGAGTATTGCTTGAAGAGAAGATTGCACGTGTCGAAGCCCTCATTCGCGTCAATCCTGAGCCCCACCACAACTACTCGGCACGTTTCCTTTCCATCAAACTTCTGGAGAATGACCGACAGGTGGAAGACATTGTTCGGCGTTTGGAGAACTGTACCGAAATCCTTGCCGAAAGAGACCTCTGCCAGAAAGAAATACAGAATGAAATCAACGAAGACAGCGAGTCTGCCATCACCGATGCCAAGTATGGTTATGTGCAGGGAGCCTTGAAGGAGACCTTCCAGAAGGTGCACCGCTACAACCGTGCCACCACCAAGCGCATCGATGCCTTCGTCACCCATCAGGTGTGGGGCTACCCTATCTTCCTCCTGCTCATGTACCTCATGTTCTTCTGCACCTTCAACATCGGACAATACCCGATGGATTGGATAGATGCAGGTGTCGGTTGGCTCGGTGAATGGGTAGGTGTATGGATGCCAGAAGGACCACTCAAAGACCTCATCGTCGATGGCATTATCAGCGGTGTGGGAGGCGTCATCGTCTTTTTGCCCAACATCATGATTCTTTATGCTTTCATCTCATGGATGGAAGACTCAGGATATATGGCACGAGCCGCCTTCATCATGGACAAGATCATGCACCGCATGGGTCTGCACGGCAAATCCTTCATCCCTATGATTATGGGCTTCGGGTGCAACATCCCAGCCATCATGGCAACCCGCACCATTGAGGACCGCAAGTCGCGACTCATCACCATGCTCATCGTTCCCCTCATGTCCTGCTCTGCCCGACTGCCCGTCTATATCATCATCATCGGAGCCTTCTTCCCCAAGAATCAGGCACTCATCCTCTTCTCCCTGTATCTCATCGGCATCGTGTTCAGCATCATCATGGCGAAACTGATCAGCCGCGTCTTCGTCAAAGGCGAAAGCACCCCCTTCGTCATGGAACTGCCCCCCTACCGTATGCCCTC
>JBGUGM010000049.1:0-33701 GCA_045111535.1 Bacteroidaceae bacterium | reverse complement strand
CAGCAGAGTAGAGTTTGGCTGCCTCGTCGTAGTTCTGGTCGGGGTCACCATTGAGTGTCCAATTCACGAGGTTGGGCATGATCCGCTTGAGGTTCTCAACACCCAGGGTGGCAGAACGGATGGGGTCATCGCCTAAGTCTTCAGAGAGGGCACGCGGATCGATGGCTGTACGTTTGTCCTGCGTCTCACTATAACGGTATTCCTTACTGTCGTGACGCGCAAGGAAAGCAGCCAGTTCCTTCTTCTCATCGGTGCCTGCAGGGAACCAACGATAGCCCCACTCGATTGCCATGAGGTCATACGGTCCGATGTTGGGCGACATGACCTTCACACCGTCACCTGGCTGTGCGATGTAGTTGAAACGGGCATAGTCCATGATGCTCGCTGAGGTGCCCCCTACCCTGTTGGTGAAGGTGGCAGAACGGAGCGAGTCTGTCGGGTATGCTGCCGAGGCAATCATGTTGTGGCGGAGTCCAAGCGAATGTCCCACCTCATGGCAGGCAACGAAACGGACGGCATCGCCAATCAATTCGTCAGGTAAGGTAAGAGTACGGGCACGTGGGTCGGTGGCAGCAGTCTGCACCCGAATCCATTCGCTGATGAGCGACTGCACATTGTGCCACCAGATGATGTCCGCCTCTAGAATCTCGCCCGTACGGGGATCGAGGGTGGCAGGTCCCATAGCGTTTGCTTTCTCCGAAGCAGCGTAAGTGAGAACTGAGTAACGCATATCATCGCCTTCGATGTCGAGGGTGTCGTCAGGCACGATGACCCGCACGGCATTCTTGAAGCCAGCCCGTTCAAAGGCTTTGTTCCAGTCGAGGATGCCCTTCGTGATGTAGGGTCGCAGATGGGTCGGAACAGCACCACCGATGTAGAAGGTGATGGGCTGCACAGGCTCCACCAGTTCGCCACGCATATAAGCAAGGGTGTCGCTGGGCACCAGTCGCCAACGGGTGATGTAATTAGCATGCTCCACCTGCTGCTGATGGTCGCCATAAATGAGGGAAGGGGTGGAGAAGTAACCCACACGCCAGTCCTCCCGACGGGTACGCATCGGCTCGTCAGGCAACAGCATGATAGCGGTGCTGACGACGACCGTCAAGTTCACCTTCGAGTTGGCTTCATGCACAGTGGTGGTCAGTTCGGAGAGAGCGACCACACTGCGTTCGTAACTCTTCACCGACACCAAGCGTGAGAGTTCGGAGACAGGCGAAGTGCCAATATTGATTTCGTTGAACACGTCGTTCAACACGTTCTTCTTACCATTGAAGAAGTCATTGACTTTGAAGAGCACGGTGGAGGAATCGTTCGACACCGCTTCCACCTTGAGTGTGGCGATGATGGGATCAACATAGTTGTCTGCCACCGACTGTGCCAGGAAGGAGCCTTGGGGTGCCTCAGGCGTGACCCGCTGCTGACGCATCTTGACGAGCTTTGCCTTCTTGTCCCACTCGAAGCGCACCATCTGGTTCTCGTAGTTCACACCTTTGTTGGCAGCAGACTCGTTGAGTTCAGACGGCACCTGCTGGAGCTTGTTCGACACGAGAAACGGTTTACCCAACAACTTCACGGGCAGTTCGAGGAAGACCGTGTCACCCTTCTCCACCACGTTCATCACGCCCTGCATCTGCACGGAGTCGCGACCCGTCAACGTCTTGTAGCGTGAGGGTGGAGGTGCCGTTTCCGTCTGGTTTTTCTTGGTTTTCTTGCCCCGCAGCATGGAGCTCGTAGCAGCATGAGCATTGCCAAACAGCAATGCCGTCAGCAACACGAAAGGCAAGACCTTTCTCAGTGTCACATATTTGTGTATCATCTTTTCACGTATTATATTTGTGGCAAAGTTACAACAAAAGTTTGATTCTTCCAAATAAAATTCACATTTATTGTAAAGATTGCGGCAAGCCTCCGTAAGAAGCCTGCCGCAATTGATTTTTCAAAAACACGCTGAAAGGAGCATCAGTATCACTCTGGCTGAGGTTCTCCGACCTGTCGTAAGAACTTGCCTTCGAGCGAGTAAGCCTTGTTAACGGTATAGCGTCCGTAGTCGGGAGCGGGATAGTAGCCGTAGGAGGCAGCGATGATTTCACCCTTGTCGATGTCGATCTCCTGCACACCTTCTGTCGATGGCAACTGGATGGCAGTACGCTTAACGAGATCGATGATGTAGGTCCACGTGTTGCGCCCATCGGGACAACCTTCAACGACAATCTTGCTCAAGTCCTCCGAGGCATACTGGGCTGAAGATGCCACAGCAATCAGGTGAATGGGCACTTCGACACCATTGGCATTCTTCCCTTGCATCTGATCCCATGCAGGTGCTGCGGTGGGGTTGGTGGTGAGGACTCTCCGAAGCTGATCCCAACGCTCGTCAGCCACCCACACGGTGTACAGTCCTGCAGGGTCGTCCTCGGTAGGCTCCTGCTCCACGTTCACATAAAGCACGTGGTTGAACATACGGTCCTGCTCCTCAGCTGTCGAGGGCAGTTCGCTGAGATCAAAATCCTGCTGTTCGTAAGGAGAAAGCCCCATCGCCTCAGAGCCGTCAGGTTCACCCTCTTCATGGATGGAGTCTGTCGCGTTCATAAGACTATCAACAGTCTCCACTAAGGCTTGTGCCTGGGAAAGTTTGTTACAGCCCACCAATATAAGAGCTGCGGATAAGGTTAATAAAATCTTTTTCATTTTTGTATGGTTTTATCAATTCAATCCAAAGAATCCTGTGCCAATGAATCACCCTTGGTGGTCACACGCACATTCGCATTCATGTTAATGTTGATGCTCTGCATACTGTCGGTGTCAAACACGATAGTATCCGTACCCTTGTCACTTTTGATGGTCACCTGACCACGGCACGAACTCAGCAGGCAAGCTCCCATGGCAACACCCGCCAAGATGGCAAAAAAAGTCTTTCTCATTGCTTGTTTAGTATTTAATTATTCTTCATCCTCTGGTATGTTGGCTTGATAGCCCGTATAGACAATGTCCTGCCCGTCATACTCCATGGTATGGCAGTAAATGGGGTTGTCCATGAGTGAATCGTTGGGTTCAAACTCGCCCAATGCAAAGAACCAGTCGAAGAGGTTGCACGAAGGAACGAGTATGTTGCCCTCCACCACTGGCGACACCTTCTTCCAAGGCTCGTCCTCGGGCGTCAGTGTTGCGGTCTTCGGGTCGTAATCGTAGAAGGCATAGAAGTCAACTGATGGGTCGGTGGGCTTGGACATCTCAAGCACAAAAAGACTATGACCGTTGTCGCGACGCATCACACACGCTTCCATACTCTCGGCATCGGTCTCGGTGGACAGCAAGAGGTACTCCTTCGAAGGGAAATGCTGAATGGTGCCTGTACCGTCCTCTGCATAGTACTCACCTTCGAAGCCAGGCTCGTTGACCTTCTTCAACAACGAATCCGCCACAAAACTCGGGAAGCGCTCGTTGAATGCCGTCAACAGGTCTATCACACTGGGACTCGCGCCCCCATTCTCCACAGGAATCTCATCCTGCTTCCACTCATTCTCAATCTTGTCCAACGACATAAACTCTTCATTCACCATGCCAGGACCATCCAACACATCAAAGATGCGTGGCACATTCTTGCACCCCATCAGCGTCAGAGGAAACAAGCACATCAAATAAATCAGTTTTTTCATATTTTGCCCTTTTGAAAATTCACTTCCCCCATCCCAATGCTGAAGCTCCAAGCACAGCTGCATTGGCATTCATCAAGCCACTGACGAGGAACTTGGCTTTGCCTCTGAAGATAGGCATAACAGCTTGGTTATAAGACTCTTCAATAGGTTTCATAATGAGGTCACCAGCCTTGCAAAGTCCTCCGAAGAAGATGAAGGCTTCCGGGGAAGAGAAGACGGCGAAATCAGCACATGCCTCGCCCAACATCTTACCTGTGAACTGGAAAATTTCGTTCGCCACCTCATCGCCTTGGGAAGCAGCAATAGACACATCAAGGGATTCAATGTTCTCAATAGGTTTGTTACGAAGCAAGGAAGGACGGTCAGTGTTGGTCAATATTTCACGAGCAGTACGTGCCACACCTGTAGCGGAACAATAGGTTTCGAGGCAACCCGTACGTCCACAACCACAAAGACGACCTTCCTTCCCACGAACCATGATGACGTGTCCCAATTCACCAGCAAAACCATCATGTCCGTAGAGCAATTGACCATTGACCACAATACCTGAACCCACACCTGTGCCAAGGGTAATGACAATAAAGTTCTTCATGCCCCGTGCCACACCGTAGGTCATTTCACCCATCGCGGCAGCATTAGCGTCGTTGGTCAAAGATACCCAGCCCATGCGCTGGGCGTCTGTCAAATTCTCAGGAGCAAGGCGGTCGGAGAACATCTGAGCCAAAGGGACAACGGTGTCATGTGCCCATGCAATGTTGGGAGCAGTTTCAATGGCACCACTGTAATAGTTGGCATTGGGAGCACCGATACCCATACCAGCAATCTGTTCTATACCACCCACTTGCGCAATAAGCGGGCGGAGACAAACCACACCTGCCTCAACAAAAGCCTCAGCAGTGCTATATGCCTGAGTCCTAATGGAATCTTGCGTCACGATGTTTCCTTGTGCATCCACGATACCAAAGACGGTGTTTGTTCCTCCCAGGTCAACACCAATTACATATTTTTTCTTTTCGTTCATATTCTTATGTTAAAACCATCACCTCATCGAATCTTACTGCAAAGGTACATTATTTCAACGATAACACAAAAAAAAAACACACATTTCCTTCACCCAACGATTTTGTTACCCATTCTGTGACCCGGATGCTATATTTAATCTGTAACTTTGAGCAAAAAAGACTTATGAAAACAATGACACAGCTCAAGGCAAAAGAACCCGTCAGGATCCGGTTCAAGAAACTCGCCAACAACAACCTCTCCATCTATCTCGACACCTACATCAATGGCAGCCGCACTTACGAATTCCTTCACCTCTACCTCATCCCAGAGATCACCCCCGACGCTAAAATTATCAATCGGCACATTCTCTCCGCAGCCAACGCTATCAAGGCGCGTCGTATCATCGACATCGTTAACGGACAAACAGGCGTCAGTCCCAACACCGAACTGGCCCGCATGCGACTCAGCCAATACGTGAAACACCACATCGAACATAGTAGCAAGACCCATCGAGGGAAAAGCTACGTAAATGCATGCAGCAATATGTATAACCATCTGACCAACTACCTCGGGAAACGCGCCAACACCCTCAAGATGAGAGATATCAACCTTGAACTATGCAGAGGATTCGCCGAACACCTCAAGCATGCACGCACCAACACAGGCAAACGGCTCTCTGGTGTCACCGCCTACCATTACTTCTGCTCCTTCAAGAGCATGCTTGCCCAAGCCACCACCGACCAAGCCCTTCTCAGCAACCCCATCACCCATATGCAACGCAGCGACATGCCTCAACGCCCCATCGTCATCAAGCCATTCCTCCACATCGATGAAATCATCCGGCTCGCACACACCCCATGCCCCAATCAGCAAGTCAAACAAGGATTCCTTTTCAGTTGCTTCACAGGACTTCGTCTCAGCGATGTCCGCCATATCCGATGGGGCGACATCCACAAGACAGGCGATGATTACCGCTACTCCATCATCATGCAGAAAACCCAAGAACCCATCACCAATAAACTCAATGCCAACGCTCTCCGATGCCTTCCTACCCCGATGGGACATCCCGACCAGCCCATCTTCCCCCTCCCAGCCACTGTCACCATAGAGAAGGCACTCGCACAATGGGCACAAAAAGCCCTCATCACCAAACATGTCACCTTCCATACCGCACGTCACAGCTATGCCACCATGGCGCTCATGGCTGGAGCCGATCTCTACACCATCTCCAGACTCCTCGGTCATCGCAACATCAAAACCACCACTCTCTACGCCACAGTTATCGACTCCGCACGTGACGACGCCACTGACAGCATCTCACGACTCTATCAAAAAAGGCTTAATGGTAACAATTGCTACCCTTAATGGTAACAATTGCCGACGGCAAAAGACAAGAGAGCCGCCGCAACGTGTTTTGTTACCAGATTGTTACCCAACGCATCTTCCCTCCCTCAACACCACCCCATCCTGCGACACTTCCGTCATTCCCCCAATATAGCGGCGGATAAATAATATAATGTACGCGCATGAGGGATGTGTCCCCGTCCGCAGCAAAAGATGAGAAGAAATATAACATACATTTTTTAATTAACATTTTTATTCACAATTTAAAACTTATAGTATTATGAAAAAGAAATTACTATTAGCTTTAATGGCTCTCTTGCCATTGGTAGGATGGGCTGCGGATTTGGATCCTTCCAAATTTACAGCTACCAATGTTCCTTATGGAAGTCTTGCATTAGGAGCAGTCTCAAACACCCAAGGGTTAACTCAAGGCACTCATTACACAGTAGAGACTACAAAGTTCTACACAGATAACACAGGTGGTGGAGAAACTGCTATTGCAGATCTTAAAACTGCTAATGTTAACAAGTATTACGTAAAGGTTAGTGGCATGGACGCCTATGCGGGTCAGACTATTTATGTAGATTTCCGTGTCTACAAGGCGAACAACACTGTAACAGAAGCTCCTGTAGTGATTGCAGATGGTGCTGCTGCTTATACTGGCAATCCAATTGCTCTTATTAAGAGTGATGCCAAAGGTACAGCTACATGGGGAACTGTAGAGTATGTATTAAGCGATCCTGATGCAACGGTAGCTCCTACTTCAGGATGGTCTACTGACATTCCTACAGGAACTAATGCCGGCACATATAAAATTTGGTATCGCGCTCCCGGAACAGACAACTACAATGCTTCTAATCCTGTTGCCTTAACTCGAACGATTATCGGTGAGAATCCTACATATACAGCTCCTACAGCAAAAGCTGGTTTGAAATATACTGGTAGTGCTCAAGCATTGATTAATGCTAACACAACTGTTACTGGTGGTAGGATAGAGTTCAAACTTGGTGATACCGGCACATGGGGAGGAGCGATTCCAACTGCAACAAACGTAGGTAACTACAATGTTTATTATAGAATTGTTGCTGACGACAGTCACAATGATGTGGCATCTACGCTGGTTGGTGGCGCTGCCATCTCTATCGAAAAGGATGATCCCGTGCTTACCGCGCCTACTGCTGCTACTGGTTTGACATACAATAAGACAGAACAGGCTCTGCTTACCGATGGAGGTAGTGTGACTTTAGGTGCTACTTTGAAGTATAAGATTGATGGCGAAGCGGCTGTTGCATTTGCAGATGTTAAGAAAATGGCTGCTGGAACCTATACCATCACGCCAACTGTTGCCGAAACAGCCAATACAAATGCTAAAGACTACACTCCATTCAATGTTACTATTGCAAAGAAAACCGTTTACGTTTATGTTCAGAATAACACAAAGGTTTATGATGGCACTCCATTCACTGTAGGTGATGCTACTGGCATCGAGATTAACGGTGTTTTGTCAGGTGACGCTGCTCCAACAGGGATTGTGACTCAATGTGCTACTATGGCAGCTGGTGTCAATGATTATGAAGTGTCAGCCAACACCACAGGTGCAACAGTAGATGCTAACTATCAATTGCAAGTTGTGGCTGCAGGAACTTGGTCTATCACCGCTCGTCCTATCACATTGACTGCAAAAAATCAGACTATCACATTTGGAAATGCTGCTCCTGCATTTGCAGTAAGTGATACATATATTGCTATTGAGGCTGCTGGCACAAACAGAGGTCTTGTTGATGGTGATCAAGCTTATGTCCTCAATGCAATTGAAAGTGTAGGTCTTAAAGAGGCCAAGACAGACATTGGTACATATGCAAATAACATTGTCATCACTCCGAAAGCCACAGCTGCTACCGTTGCTCCTAACTACAATATTAATGTAGTAGATGGTACATACAATATCAATCCAGCTGGAGGTTATACTCTGATTGCTCAAAACAAGACTGTAACCTATGGTGAGGCTTACTCATTCTCTTATCTCGCTCCACAAGGAGAGCCTGTCAAGGCTGTTGCATACGAAGTATATGATGGTGAAACTAAGTTGACAGCGAATCCTACGGATGTAGGTACTTATACTATCAAAATCGCGAAAGACGATTATGCTCCAGCTAACTACGGAGGCGCTGAGGCTGTGATCGAATACGTTCAAGGTACCCTTACCATCAACAAGAAGGAACTGAAGATTGCTTGCGCTGAACAGACTCTGAGAGTTGGTAAGAAAGCAACAGACCTTGATGCTACTAAGGTAGAGTTCACTGGTTTGGTTCCTGCTGACGAAGGTAAGATTGAATATACGCTTGCATTTAATGGTGTCCCTGTTGATGGAACAGGAGCTTTGACAACTGCTAATACTTATAATAACGGTATCCAAGCTGTGTTGGCTGGTGCAGCTACTACAAACCGCAACAAAAACTACACTCTGAGTGCTACTAGTGTTGGTAATTTAAAGGTTGTTAATGCAGCAACTCTCACTTTTGGTGTAAATGAAGCTGATGATCTTGCTAATCTTGCTACCTATAATGGTGCAGAGGTTACAGTGATGATTAACTTCAACAAACGCAATGATCGTACACTTGGTGGTCAACCACGTCCATGGAAGGCTGAAGAATGGGTTGTACTGACTCTGCCGTTCGACATCTCTGTTTCTGAACTCTCTCAGAAACTTGGCTATTGCATCGTTAACGTAATTGATCCTACCAGAACCGAAATCAACGGCACTAGCTCTAAGTTCTATGGTAAGCTGACCATGAAGGGTGGTAATGGTAACGATACTAAGCTTGCTGCTAACAAGCCATTCCTGGTGAAGACCGTTGGTGACGTCACAGGTGTCGTCGACTTCGGTTCACAGCAAATCGTTGCTCCTGCAAACGAAGATGCTCTCTCAGTTGATGCTGGTCGTGGCGCTAAGTTCACTGGTACATACACCACTAAGGAAGTCAGCAAGACAGACGAGGCTAAGATTTGGTTCATGCTGAGTGGTTTCCAGAACTGGGCTTATGTGGGCACTAACGCATCTGCTACATGGGATATCGTTCCGTTCGAGGGCTTCATCGACATGAAGAATGCTACAAGCGCAAACGAAATACGTAGCATGACATTCTTCTTCGAAGAGGAAGACGGTACTGTAACCGCTATCGAGAGCGTGAATGCTGAAGGCGCAAATAGCGCTGCAAGCGCAGCTGCTGAAGGCTGGTACACTATCAACGGTGTCAAGCTCGAAGCTAAGCCAACTCAGAAGGGCATCTACATCTTCAACGGTAAGAAGGTTGCCATTCAGTAATTCTAAGATAATCATTGGTGTCCCGACACTCTCGGGACACCAATAAATCTCAATAAATATTAACAATTAAATAAACAGTTTCTAATGAAAAAAGGAAAGTATCAGGCTCCAGAGATGGAAGTCGTTAAGCTGAACTCAAAATCGACAATGCTTGTTAGCAGCACTTGTCCTACAGATTGTCTTGAGGAAGCTGGTGGCGGCGGTGAATGCGCTATCAACTAATAACCATCCAATGGATGCGCAGTGCATAAGCCTGCGCATCTTTTTTTTGTCCTCATCCGAACAAGGACACAAAAATAGCAAGGACAGTTTGGGTAATCAAAATTAAATGCGTACCTTTGCAGTCAAAACAAGAAAGTCATGCAAACGATCTATCAGACAACCGAGCCCTTCGACCAGCTGCTGAAGAATCAGGAGCCGGATGCCGGGCAGATATATAGGCCGATGAATTATGTGGTGGAGCAGCCTGTGGAGGAAGGATTGTTACTTTACCACACCATGACGAAGGCGATGGTGCTGCTTACCCCGGAAGAGGCAGAGACTTACAAGAAGACACCTGCAGCGCTATCGCAACTGATCGAACAGTGGTTTCTGGTGCCACAGTCGTTTGACGACCGCCTGCTGAGCCGTCAAATAAGAGACGTGGGGCGGATGTTGGAGAAGAAGTCTGATGCCATCACTGGCTACACCATCTTGACCACCACCGACTGCAATGCCCGTTGTTTTTACTGCTTCGAATTGGGGCGTGCAAGAATGCCCATGAGTGAGGAAACGGCCCATCGGACAGCAGACTACATCATCAACCATTGCAAGGGCGAGAAGGTGTCATTACACTGGTTCGGTGGAGAGCCTCTCTACAACTTGCCTGTCATCCCGTTGATCTGCAGACGACTCAAGGATGCAGGCATCGACTACCAATCTAAGATGGTATCCAACGGCTATCTGTTTGATGAAAGTATCATCGCTGAGGCCAAAGATTTATGGCTTCTGAAGCACGTACAGATCACGCTCGACGGCACTGAGCAGATCTATAACCGCTGCAAAGCCTATATCTATAAAGGTGTGAATGCCTACCGCCGCGTGATTGGTAATATCCACAAGCTGCAGGATGCTGGCATCAAGATTAGCATCCGTCTCAACATCGATATGCACAATGCTGAGAACCTGTCGGAACTGGCTGAAGAACTCCACAGGGAATTCAGCGACCCTAAAGGGATTTCTGTCTATCTGCATGCGCTGTTTGAAGAGGAGAAGGGAAGTAAGGCCTTACACGATGATGAGAAACGAAAGTATGTCTTCGACCAGATCACTGACATCGAGGCTCGCCTGAAGGAGTATGGCTTTATCCAGCCTCGCCGCCTGAGCCGAAAGGTGAAGATCAATCGTTGCATGGCCGACAATGACCACAGCGTTGTAATTGTTCCCAACGGACGTATCGGAAAGTGTGAGCACTTCTCAGAAGATCATTTCGTGGGACATATTGACCATGAGGACAGGGACACTCAGATGGTGAAAAAGTTCAAAGAGACCCGTGATGAGATTGATGCTTGTGCCACCTGCTTCAACTATCCCGACTGTATTTGGCTGAAACTGTGCGAGGACGTTCCCAACTGTTATCAAGAGGAACGTGACCACATGCTCCATCAGTTACGCCAGAGTATGATGAGAGCCTTTGACAAATTCAAGAACAAGCAAGAAGACAACCAAGAAGACGACCTACAAGATGAAACATAAGATTGAGATAGCACCATTGCTCGACTACTATGTCATAGCTGTAACAGATAAGGAAACCGGTGAACTTGTTGAAACTTTCACACTCAACGAGAGTGCGACCGACATGCTCAGACTCTTCTGTCAGGACAAGGATGTGGCAGCTGTTGCACAAGAAATCGCCGAGATGTACGAAGCGCCCTTGGAACTGGTCACAAAAGACGTGTCGGCCTTTGCTGAAAATTTACAGAAGAAAGGCTTTATTTAGGAACGCTTTTTCAAAAATATGTCGTATATTTGTACCTTTAAAGAAGTCATTCATGGACAAAGACGCTATTTTCAGGTCGCTTTTAAGGGTTGTTGTCTTTCTGACAGCAATCAGCACATGGGCAGCCCCTGCGATACGGGGAAGTTTCACCGTGTGTCAGCCTGACGGCACACTTCTCACCATTGAGCAGTTTGGCGATGAGCACCACCACTGGACCTCCACCTCAGACGGTACGCTGGTGGTCAACAAAGGTGGTGCTTACTATGTGGCAGCCATCGACGATGCTGGCTGTCTTTCTGCCACAAGTATCCTTGCTCATGAAGCACCAGAGAGGGGCAGCAAGGAGCAGCAACAGATAGCCGTCCAGGCATCACGCAAAGCCTTGTTTCACCAGCGAGGGGACGAGATGCTGACTCGTGCGATGACCATCTCATCTACAGGCGGTTATCTGCCACACAAAGGCACTACGCGTGTACTCACCATCCTGGCTGCCTTTCAGGACAGCACTTTCACCATCAACGAACCCGTTCAGGCCTTTGAACAGTATCTTAATGGTGAAGAACAGACAGACTTGGGCAATAAGAACCATAACAACCTCATGAGTGTGCAACAGTATTTCAAGACTTGCAGCCACGGGCAGTTTAGCCCGCAGTTCGATATCGTCGGCCCCGTCACGCTGCCTCATGAACTGGCCTACTATGGCGGCACCTCGGGAACAGGAGGCGATGACAAGTTCAGCACGTTTTGTAGGGATGCTGTGACGCAAGTCAAGGACATGATTCCTGACTGGACGGTCTATGACAACGATGGCGACGGTAAAGCAGAGTTGGTGTGCATCATTTATGCCGGCTATGGTCAGAATCAGGGTGGTGGAGTGGAAACCCTCTGGGCCAGGGCATCACGCCAGAACATCGAGGTCAGCAAAGACTTTAAAATCAATTTCTTCAACTGCAGCCCTGAACACTTATATCCTGTCAATAGCATCGATGCGCAAGGTGTTGCCATGAAAGACTACATCAATGGCACAGGCGTGTTCATCCACGAGATGTCACACTGCATGGGACTGCCCGACCTTTACAATACCAATAAAAAGTTCTGTAGCGACCAAGGCATGGAGTCGTGGGATGTGATGGACAACGGATGTTACAACCGCAATAGCTTTGCCCCTTGTGCATATACCGCCTGGGAGCAGGAGGTCATGGAGTGGAAGGAAATGGAGACGGTCACCGCTTCACAGCACATCAGCGGCCTGCTGCCGTTGGTGGAAGGTGGAACGGCCTATAAGATTCCCAACACAGCCAAAGAGAATGAATATATAGTGATTGAGAGTGTCATGAAGCGGGGAATCAACCAATATGCCTATGGCAGCGGTCTGCTTGTCTATCACGTGGATTATCCTTCGTCGAAGGTGAACATGCTCGACGGCCCTAATAATGAGATTGGGCATCCCCGTGTGGCTGTGGTGCCAGCCTCCGGTTTGTTCCTTAACGCTGGCCTCTGCGGCAAAGACAAGGATTACACCGATGCCCAATGGAGGGCCAGCATGGGAAGTGCCGTGTTTCCTGGCACGGATCAGGTGACCTCGCTGACCAGTGATATGAACCTGCCCAACTATTATTTTTATGACGATGACGATGCCACCCTGCCTGTCGGTTTTGACTTGTATGACATTACAGAATCTGCAGACGGCGTCTCTTTTGATATCAGAGTCTCTGGCGCAGACGACATTCATGCTCCCCTTGTGACTACGACGTCTGATCAGGATTACTACACGCTTCAAGGTGTTCGAGTGGCAGTTCCTACTAAGGGGAACATTTACATCCATCAGGGGCATCTGATGATTTGGCGTTAACCGAAGTCTGGCAGCATAACATATTTGTTTTCCGAAATTTTGCCGTTTGAATATATCTTCGTACCTTTGTATCCTAAAATTACAAGATATTTGATATGAGACAAAAGCAAGGATTTGTGCTGCGCGAGGTGTGTGGCGAGAATGTGATTGTGGCAGAGGGCATCGAAGTGGTTGACTTCAGCAACCTGATCAGCCTAAACGGTACGGCTGCCACAGTCTGGAAAAAAGCAAAAGAACTGGGCGATTTCACGGCTGAGCAACTGACTGATGCTCTTTGTGAAACGTATGATGTGGACTATGACCACGCACATGAAGATGTCCTCAACCTGCTGAAGAAATGGCAGGACGCAGGGCTGTTGGAAGACTGATGAACTATTTAGCCTGGATATGGCATAATACGGCAGGAGTCCGGTTGAACATGCTGGTTCGCATTCTTGCCGGCATCGGGCGCGTGGCGCTCGGTCTGTTGATGGTATGGCTCTGCAAAAGGTTCATCGACACCACCATTCATACAGGCACAAAAGAGGACATCATATGGATGATAGGTCTCCTGATAGCTGTGATTGTCGGTGGTATCATCTGCAGACAGATCTACTATTATCTAGGAGTGAAAACAAGTGCTACACAGAGCACATCCATTCGCCTGCGCATCTTCGGTCATCTGTTTCGGCGTCAGATGTTCGAGCAGAAGGAACTGCATTCGGGTGATGTCACTTCACGATTGGAGAAGGATATCGATACGGTGAGTGATGCGACCACCGCCATCATTCCCGATATGACCGTAACGTCCATCCAATTGATCGGTGCTTTTCTGCTGATGAAATCTATGGATGCCCGTCTGGCATGGGCGCTTCTTGCGCTAACACCTATTTTCCTGGTGGTTGGGAAACTCATTGCACGGCATCTACGTAAAATGACGCTGGCAATTCGCGAACAAGAGAGTATCATCCAAATGCTCGTTCAAGAGACGATGGAATACAATGCTGTGCTTCGCTCACTTGAGAGTGGGGATTGGATAACGGAACGGTTGGACACGATGCAGCAGAACCTGAAAGGAAAGATCAACCGAAGAGCCAGATTCACGGTGGTTTCACGTCTATTGATTGCTTTGAGCTTCAGCCTTGGCTATATCACCGCTTTCATCTGGGGTGCTATGCAACTACGCGAAGGCTTGATCACTTTTGGTGTGATGACCTCATTCCTGCAACTGGTGAACCAAATACAGCAACCCATCCTCCAGATGTTGAATATGGTTCCTCAGATGATTCACGCCTCAGCAAGCATAGACCGTCTGAATGAGCTGGAGACTGTTGAAGCAGAAGAGAAGGACAATGAAACGGATGGTTTCATGGAAGGTGTCTTAGGTGTGAACATGGAGGATGTCACTTTCAGCTATGCCCCAGGAGACCGTGAGATTCTCTCTCATTTCAGTTATGACTTCCGGCCAGGAAGCAAAGTTGCTCTGATGGGACATACAGGTGCTGGCAAAACAACTATTTTCAGGCTGTTGCTTGCCCTGATCAAACCTCGTAAGGGCACATTGACCCTGTATGGACGTGAGGCAAAGCAAATGATCAGCGAACAAACCCGCTCGAACTTCGTATTCGTTCCCCAGGGAAACACGCTGATGAGCGGCACGATCCGTTATAACCTGCAACTGGCCAAGCCCGACGCCACAGAAACAGAATTACGTCGGGTTCTTCACATCGCTATGGCTGACTTCGTTTTTGATTTGCCTGACGGAATCGATACAGAATGCGGAGAAAGAGGTGGCGGACTCAGCGAGGGACAGTCGCAACGCATTGCCATCGCTCGAGGTCTGTTGCGGCCAGGCAACATCTTATTGTTGGACGAGATCAGTTCATCATTGGATGAACACACAGAAAGAGAGTTGTATCGACAACTCTTTGAAGCATACCCCAACAAAACCATGATTTTCATTACCCACCGACCGGTGGTATGTGAACTCTGCGATGAGGTAATTTCTATTTCAGCATCTCACAACATACCTTAGCTGCGTTGATGCCCAGCGTTTACTGGGGAGAAGATATCGTCTGGCAGCACAAACGGGCTGCTGCCTCGTCGGGCAGGCAGTCAAGATGCCATACGGGCACGTTCTCCGCCAGCAGTTTCTCCGTCTCGTGAAGACCTTCGGCTACCTGCGGATCCCAGCGCTTACCCGATATGGAGCCGATGAGGGAGACGTAGGCTTCTATGCCTTTCATGCGTCGGATTTCATTCTCGGGTGCCTGACTGAGATTGACAAGCGCGCCCAATGGATAGCTTACGTTCCGGTAGCAAGGGGTCTTTCCGCTCCAAGGAGAACCATAGAGCCACACCTCACCGTTGTCGAGAATGCGCACCACGGGGTTGTCGTCGTTGACTAATTCCGTTCCTTCAATATGTTTCAGCCACAGACTGGAGTGCGTGCTTTTTCCCGTTCCACTCACACCCAAAAACATGTAAGCCTTGCCTTTGTAGCTGACCACCGACGAGTGGAACAAGGCGGTACGCTGGTTGGCTGTTGCCAACGCATACATCACCATCAGCGCATTGTTGATGCCAAACTTCCGATGCTTCTCCAGATACACCTCTCCTTTGCTGTAATCTTCATTGAGTGTGAGTATCGCAGACCTTTCCTGGTTCATCCAAAACTCAACACGTGACCTGCCGTCAGGCATTCTACCAGATACGATTTCCTGACCTTCATCTTCCTGTCGGAATTCCTCCACAACCCCTTCAGCAGAAGGGGGTACGGCTACTATCTGGAGTGAAAAGGTCACATCCCTTGTCGGCTGTACAGCAAACGGTTCATATGGCTGAAGCCTCTTCTCTATGTCTTCTTGCTCACCTGTCCCGAGGGAGAACACGTGACCTGCCACTTGGTAATATAGTTCCTTCATTACGTTTCGAATTATTGTGCAAAGGTACGCATTTATATTTGATTATTCCCCAAGTTCATGGTTATTTTTTGTGTCCTTGTTCGGATGAGGACAAAAAAAGATGCGCAGGCTTTGAGCACTGCGCATCCATTGGATGGTTATTAGTCAACGACGCATTCACCGCCGCCACCACCTTCTGTGTCACATTGTGTGGGACAGGTGCTACTAACAAGCATTGTTGATTTTGAGTTCAGCTTTACGACTTCCATCTCTGGAGCCTGATACTTTCCTTTTTTCATTTTTCTTTTAATTAAACTATTGAATGTTGATAAATTTTATTGATAAAAGGCAGAGCCGTCCCACGCGGGAGACGGACTCTGTCCATTTTTTGATTTACTGAATGGCGATCTTCTTACCGTTGTAGATGTAGATGCCCTTCTGAGTTGGCTTAGCGTTGAGCTTGATACCATTGATGGTGTACCAGCCTTCTGCTGCTGCGCCCTCAGCGCTCTCAGCGTCGTCTGCGCCTTCAGCCTCCACGCTCTTGATAGCGGTCACAGAACCGTCAAACTCTTCAAAGTAGAAGGTGAAGCTGCTTGCAGGACTACTGCTCATGTCGATGAATGCCTCGAATGGGAGGATGTTCCATGTAGCAGTCTTGCCAGCGCCGATATAAGCCCATGAATCGCTGTTACCCATCAAGAACCAGATCTCTGCGTTGTCTGCGCCGGATACTTCCTCAGTGGTGTATGTACCAGTGAACTTAGCGCCACCGCCAGCATCAACAGAGAGAGCGTCAGCATCAGCAGGTGCAATGATTTTCCTTTCGCCGAAGTCAACTACACCATCGATGTCGTCAGCAGTCTTCACCATGATTGGAGTGTTAGCTGGGATGTACTCCTTGTCATTAGCACCCTTCATGGTCAACTTGCCATAGAACTTAGATGCAGTTCCACTTACAGTCGTTCTGCTTGGATCGATCACGTTCACGATTGCATAGCCAAGAACGTTAGAGAGTTCAGCCACAGTGATGTCGAATGGCAATACCAGGGTGTTCCAAGTGTTGGCCTTCCAAGTACGTGCTTTGTCAGCAGGAAGCTCACGACCATTACGTGCAGAGAAGTCAATTGTCACACCGCCGGTTATAGTATTGTTATTTTGAGCGGCAATCTTAGTAGCGTTATCAGCCTTTGAGCAATCAAGAGCAAGAGCATCTGCTGCGATAACAATCAGCTTACCTGTGACAGGGCTAGCCAGTACGTAGTTATCGTTGTCGAATGCAAATTGAATACCGTCATTAACAGTACCCACAGCACCTGCAGCAGTAGCCTTAGGAGTCAGCATATTTTCCACTGCACCCTTGAGAGAAGCCTTCGTGTCGTCGTACACCAGACCGGTAACGCTCCATGCATCTTGATCAAGTTGTGCAAGAGCTGCGGCGTCATCACCCACTACAATGGTCTGCGGATTCACAGTAACAGTGATCTCTTTCTCCTCAATCTCAACGGTTGAGTTGTTGTAGATAATACCACCAGGATACTTCGATGGGTCAGCAACTGCTGCATTTTCTGCAATCAGATCATAAGTACCAGCATTGAAGTTGGTTGCATCGCTACGTGAGAAAGTAGGAGCCTTGGTAAGCACATCGTCGCCAATCAGACCAGTTACATAATAGTCTGTTCCTGCTACGAGGTTTGTATAGTCCTCAGTATCACCATAAGTGTAAGTCTTAGGAAGAACGGTGATCACAATCTTGCTTGCTGGGTTAGGTGTAACCGTGAATTTAGCATTATCGGGGATAACATAAGTGACCGTGTAGTTAGGATTAGCTACCAGAACACCCTCTGTGAATGCAATTGTGTAGTCACCAGGCTCTGGGTTTGTTGCAGCAGCATTAGTTGTCAGGACAGGAGTCTTACCGGTTGCAAAAACGTTATCAGCACTTTCTCCTGTAGCAAAATCTGAGTAAGTATACTCACCACTAATATCATAAGCCTCATGATACACTGCAGACAGAGGTTGATCAGCCGTCACAGTCAGAGCCTTCTTGTTAATGGTCAGGGTACCAGGAATAATCGTATAATCATAATTGGACTCAGGAAGATTGGCAGCTGTCAAAACATCTTTATACTCACCTGCGTTCTTTTGGGTAACAGCGGCATAGGTGACACCAGAGACGTCCAATGCATCTCCATCTATTCTACCAATGTAGGTGAATGAGGTAGGTGAAACGGCGGGAAGAGCAACCGAAGCATCGTAAGTCTTGGTCACATCGTTAACCTTCACAGACAGAACCTTCTTGTTGATCTTTGCGGTAATGGTCTGTTCTACATTGTAACCATCATAGTTTGAATCTACAACCTTATATTTAACGGTATAGGTACCAGCATTAATGGCCTGAGGAATGGCGGTGCTATAGTCACTTACACCCTCCACTTTATAGTGAACCTTACCAGCTACTGTATTTGCGCCAGGAACAATCAGGTCCTGAGCAGTATTATTCCATGTCGGATTAGCAGCAGTAGGAGCAGCAGTGAAGGCAGCTGCACCAGCGATGGTAACAGTGACAACTGTGGGGTCATCACCAGTCAAAGCATAAGATTCGATATAATTGCCAACTCCAGGCACTACAGTTTTGATCTTATATGTACCAGCAGCAGTTCCTGTAACAGCTGCATAAGCGAGAGGCTCACCATAAGCACCATTATTAATACTAATCTGATACTTTGGAGTTGCACCAAGAGTTGCAGAACCTGCTGCAGAAAGCAGTTCCTGTGCTTCACCTGTATATACGAGGCCTGTGGCACCAGTAGCAGCAGTAACAGTAGGAGCGGCGGGACTAATAGTAGCATCTACACTACCAATTTTGTCATACCAACCCTCAATACCTAAAATCCTATAGTAAACCGTATAGCCTTGTGCTGCAGTAGCCGTAGGAACAGATGTTGACCAGGCTACTTCATCAAGACTATATTCTATTCCAGTACAGTGGGGATGTTCATCGCTTAAAGAACCAGCTGTAGCCAATGCGTGAGCTGTGTTGTCGAAAGGTATGGCAGCACCAAGTGCAGTAGGAAGAGTATATTCAGCTGCAGGAATCTCAGTTCCTTCGATTTCTACTGAATTTGTTACAGCAATCTTCTGAGGAGCAAGAGCATTATAGTTGCCGTTCACGTTGTCTTCATCAACCATAATGTATACATAATATATACCAGGCTTAGCCACATGGGGAGCTGTAGTAGTCCATCCGGCAGCATTGGCAGCAGGAACAGTACCATTGTCTGTTACCAAATACTTTACAGTACCAAATTTAACTGTTGGAACTGTTGCAACCAAGTCATAGCCGGCAGCTTTATAAGCTCCACCAGCATCAACTGATGGTGCATTGGTTACTGCGTTGTTAGCCTTCGAGATAGTCAACTTGGCATTGTTGCTCGAGAGATAGATAGTGTGGCCGTCCGTGTCAGCAGCCTTGGTAAGTGTCCAACTGTAAACACCAACGTTATTACTATTCCAAGTAGCAGAACCATCATCTACTCTGGCAAAAGTAAGATACGCTGCAACCTGTTCCTTGTTGAGGTCACCCGTAACCTGCCAAGCATCATCGGGCAGATTACCTACAGTAACCTCAGTACCATAAGGAACTGTGAAGTCATACAGCGTCACTGTAGTGTTGTCAGACCATCCTGCCAACGGCAAGAGTGCCATTAAAGCTAATAGTAATTTCTTTTTCATAATACTATAAGTTTTAAATTGTGAATAAAAATGTTAATTATAAATGTATATTATATTTCTTCTCATCTTTTGTTGCGAACGGGGACACATTCCTCATGCGCGTACATTATATTATTTATCCGCCGCTGTATTTGCTACTTTGGCTGAATTCGGGTGTGATTCACCCTGAATTTTAACTGCAAATATATGGGTTTTGTATATTTCGGACAAATTTTTAACAAGTTTTTTTGAATTTTCTTGAATTTTAGTACAAAATGGACAAAAAAGGGAAGAAAATGAGCAAGGTAAAGGTCAATTAAGCGACGAAAAACGGGCAGCGAGACAACGTAAGAAACGTAATTACGATGGCGGGCTCAGGGTAATTACGGTGAAGGGTACGGGGTAATTACGATGAAGGGTGCGGGGGCACAGGGGGGAAAGAGCAACAAACATCAAAAAGAGTTTTTCCTGTTTTTTTCTTCATTTCAATCTGTAAGCAAACACAGGAATCTACTCGTGAGTCGGTTTTTCCCTCACTTAATCGTACCGTTGGCTTCGCTCGTCATCGCTTGCGCTTTCGTAACAACGTGGAGAAAGAACGTACTTTCGTTCGACAATAAAAGTGAAAAAAGATTTTTTCCCTCACTTATTCGTACCGTTGAGCTGCGCTCGAAGGTACTCACGCTCGGAAAAACTCAAATACATTTGGTTTTTCCCTCGCTTATTCGTACCTTTGCACTCTGAAACGATATATAAGTATATTTATGTTATTACAAACAATACCTCAGATGCCTGAGCTGAACTTCCAGGAATGGATGCAGAATGTGGGTGTGTTTGAGGAAATGATGAAGGGTTTTTTGATTGGTGTGCTGGCTTCGGCACCGATGGGGCCTGTGGGCATCCTGACGGTGCAGCGCACGCTGAACAAGGGGCGTTGGGAAGGCTTTGCCACAGGCATCGGTGCAAGCATCAGCGATATCCTGTATGCCATTATCACGGGTTACTTCATGTTTCTGGTGGTGGACATCATCGAGGATCCTATCATCGCCCTGTGGATTAAGATCATTGGCTCTGCCCTGCTGTTTGCCTTCGGTATCTACACATTCAGAAGCATTCCGAAGCAGAAGGTGGTGGATAGGGAGTCGCCTGTGGAGACGAAGCACAAACTGAACGGATTCATCATCTCGGGGTTCATCATCACGGTGTCCAATCCGCTAATCATCTTGCTGTTCGTGGCTTTGTACGGTCAGTTCACCTTCATTCTGGCTGGTAACTGGCTAGCACAGATCATGGGTTATCTGTTCATCGTGGTGGGTGCCTTATGCTGGTGGTTCGCGCTGACGTGGCTGGTGGATAAGGTGAGGGCACGTTTCAGCCATCAGGTGATTTGGCGCATCAACAGAATTATCGGTATCATCGTGATGGTGGTGAGTGCCATCATGATTGTATATGCCTTGACAGGACATACGTTCCATTACATTCCATTCGGAGATGACCCTGGATTTGAACTCTTTGAAAAATAATATATGTATATAGCTGAACAACTGAAAAAGAAGAGTGTGGCGGAGTACCTGCTGTATATGTGGCAGGTGGAAGATACGTTGCGTGCGTATGGCTTGGATGTAGAGAAGATGGCAAGGGAGTATATCCCACAGTTCGGATTGGATGCAGAGAAGAGTGAGGCACTGAGGGGTTGGTATGAGAGCCTGGTGGAGATGATGCGCGAGGAAGGGGTGACGGAGAAGGGGCATTTGCAGGTGAACAAGAATATCATCATTCTGCTGAATGATTTGCATGTGCAGTTGCTGAAGTCAAGCAAGCACCCGTTCTATTCAGCGGCATATTATAAGGCATTGCCTTTCATTGTGGAGTTGAGGGCGAAAAGTGCCGAGAGTCAGGAAAAAGGGGAGATTGAGAACTGCTTCGATGCGTTGTATGGCACCATGCTGCTCAGAGCACAGAAGAAGGAGATTTCAGCAGAGACCGCTACAGCGATTGATAACATCGCCAAGTTTATGGGCTTGTTGAGCGATTACTACCAGAAAGACAAAGCAGGAGAGGTGGAATTTTAATCAAAGGAATAGTTAGATATGAGGATTTTAGTGACAGGATGCAACGGGCAACTCGGTAATGAGATGCAGTTGTTGGCAAAGGAGAACTCACAACATGAGTACTTTTTTACAGATGTGGTGATTCCAGAAGGGAGCATTGCGCAGAAACTGGACATCACGAATGAGAAGGAGGTGGAGAGTTTTGTGGAGGGGAACAAGATTGACTGCATCGTGAATTGTGCGGCATATACTGCTGTGGATAAGGCGGAGAGCAATGAGGAGCTGTGCAACTTGCTGAACAATATCGCTCCTGGTTATTTGGCAAAGGCTGTGGGTAAACGCAGTGGATGTATGGTGCAAATCAGTACGGATTATGTGTTTGACGGGAGCAGCAACAAACCTGTGACGGAAGATGTGCCGACATGCCCTAACTCGGTGTATGGACGTACGAAGCTGGCTGGTGAGGAGAGCGTGAAGGCGAATTGCAAGGATTATCTCATCATCCGTACGGCTTGGCTGTATTCGACATTTGGCAACAACTTTGTGAAGACGATGATTCGGCTGGGTAAGGAGAAGCCTGAGTTGGGCGTGATTTTTGACCAAGTGGGCACACCGACTTATGCACGAGATCTGGCAAACGTCATTTTCGTTGCCATCAACAAGGGCATTGTGCCTGGCATCTACCACTTCAGCAACGAGGGTGTGATTTCTTGGTATGACTTCACCAAAGCTATCCATCGCATTGCAGGCATCACGAGCTGTCATGTGAAGCCTCTCCACACAGCAGAATACCCCACCCCTGCTGCACGTCCCCACTACTCTGTATTGGACAAGACAAAAATCAAGCAGACATATGGAGTGGAAATTCCTTATTGGGAAGATAGCCTGAAAGAATGTATCAGCAAATTATAGCGCATGAACGAAATAGAAAGAAGAAGGACATTTGCGATTATATCGCACCCTGACGCTGGTAAGACCACGTTGACGGAGAAACTGCTGCTGTTTGGCGGTCAGATTCAGGTGGCAGGTGCGGTGAAGAGCAACAAAATCAAGAAGACTGCCACCTCCGACTGGATGGAGATTGAGAAGCAGCGTGGTATCTCGGTCAGCACCTCCGTGATGGAGTTTGACTATAAGGACTATAAAGTAAACATCCTCGACACACCGGGTCACCAGGACTTTGCAGAGGACACTTTCAGAACGCTGACTGCTGTGGATTCTGCCATCATCGTGATTGACGGGGCAAAAGGTGTGGAGGCACAGACAAGGAAACTGATGACCGTTTGCCGCATGAGGAAAACGCCTGTCATCGTGTTTATCAACAAAATGGACCGCGAAGGAAAAGACCCTTTTGACTTGCTCGACGAGGTGGAAAGCGAATTGCAAATCAAGGTGCGTCCTCTCTCATGGCCCATCAATCAGGGAGCAAGATTCAAGGGTGTCTATAATATCTATGAGGAAAACCTCAACCTCTTCACACCCAACAAACAGATGGTGACGGAGAAGGTGAACGTGGATATTCATTCGGAGGAACTGGATGAGCACGTAGGGAAAGAAGATGCGGAGAAGTTACGTGAGGACTTGGAAATGATTGACGGTGTGTATGACACCTTCGATGTGAACACCTATTTGGAGGCAGAAGTGGCACCCGTGTTCTTTGGCTCAGCCTTGAACAACTTCGGTGTGCAGGAACTGCTTGACTGTTTTGTGGAAATTGCCCCCAACCCACGTCCCACTACAGCAGAAGAGCGTATGGTGCAACCCGAAGAACCCAAGTTCACGGGTTTCATCTTTAAGATTACTGCCAATATTGACCCCAACCACCGCTCCTGTACGGCTTTCTGCAAGGTTTGCTCGGGCAAGTTTGTGAGGAATGCACCTTATCTGCATGTGCGCAACGGGAAGACAGTACGTTTCTCCAGTCCTACGCAATTCATGGCACAACGGAAGAGCACCATCGACGAGGCTTATCCTGGCGACATCGTAGGTCTGCCAGATAACGGCATCTTCAAGATTGGTGACACGCTGACAGAAGGAGAACAATTGCACTTCAAGGGATTGCCCAGTTTCTCGCCTGAAATGTTCAAGTATATCGAGAATGCAGACCCGATGAAGACGAAGCAGTTGGAGAAGGGCATCAATCAGTTGATGGACGAAGGTGTGGCACAATTGTTTGTCAACCAGTTCAATAACCGCAAGATTATCGGTACGGTGGGACAGTTGCAGTTTGAGGTGATTCAGTACCGTCTGGAAAACGAGTACAATGCCAAGTGCAAGTGGGAACCTGTGAGTCTATATAAAGCCTGTTGGATTGAGAGTGATGATGATGCCGAGCTGGATGCCTTCAAGAAGAGGAAATATCAATATATGGCGAAGGATAAGGAGGGCAGAGATGTATTCTTGGCAGATTCCAACTATGTGCTGCAAATGGCGCAACAGGATTTCAAACATATCAAGTTCCACTTTACCAGCGAATTTTAGCCATGTTACAGGACGAAGTAAAAAAAGCGATTGAAGTGATGAAGGCAGGGGGAGTTATCCTCTACCCGACCGACACCGTATGGGGCATCGGTTGTGATGCCACTAACGAGGAAGCTGTGAAGAAAGTCTTTGCCATCAAGAAAAGAGAAGATAGCAAGGCTCTCATCTGCTTGGTGGACAGCGATGTACGTCTGCAACGCTATGTAAGGAATGTGGCAGATGTCACCTGGGACATGATTGAATTGAGCGAGAAGCCACTCACCGTCATCTTCGACAACGTGACAGGCTTGGCACCTAACGTCATTGCCGAGGACGGAAGTGCAGGCATCCGCATCACGAAGGAGGAATTCAGCAAGGAACTTTGCTTCCGTTTCCAGAAGCCTATCGTGAGCACCAGCGCCAACATCAGTGGAGAACCCACACCACAGACATTTGACGAAATCAGCGACGAGATCAAGAATGCTGTGGACTATGTGGTCAAATACAGCAGACAAAGTCGCGAGAAGCATCAACCCAGCAGCATCATCAAAATGACTGCTAATGGGCAATTCACGATAATAAGAGAATAGCGCATGAACTTCATCGGGATTAGACGAAAGGAAATCATGTTCAACCAAGCCATCACCGAATGGCTGAAGGGTGACCATTCAGAACGACAAATCGTGCTGATGATCAGCCTGATGGTTGGTGTGTGTACTGGTCTTGCCGCTTTCGTGCTGAAATCCTTGATTGAAGAAATCAAGCACCTGCTCACATCTGGTTTCGTGGCAGAAGACACCAACCTCCTCTACCTCGTCTTCCCTGCCGTCGGTATTCTCCTCTCCCTACTCTTTGTCATATACATCGTACGTGGTGACATCAGTCATGGTGTGACCAAGATCCTCTATGCGATGTCAAGAGGTCGCAGCCGTATCAAGTCACATAATCGTTGGTCAAGCATCATCGCCAGCGCCATCACCATCGGTTTTGGTGGTTCGGTGGGAGCCGAGGCACCGATTGTACTGACGGGTGCTGCATGGGGTTCTGACTTCGGCAAACGATTCCACTTGCAACCCAAGACCTTGATGTTACTTGTCGGGTGCGGTGCGGCAGGAGCCGTGTCTGGTGTGTTTAAAGCCCCCATTGCAGGACTTGTCTTCGTGCTTGAGGTACTGATGCTCGATTTGAGTTTCTCCTCCTTGTTGCCGCTAATGGTGACCAGCATCACATCCGTCTGTGTCTCTTACGCTTTCTACGGAACGGAGCCACTATTCGATTTCAGCCTCAACAAGGCTTTCAGCATCGACATCATCCCTGGTTGCATCCTTTTGGGAATTGCATGCGGATTGGTCAGCCTCTACTTCACCCGCACCATGAACTGGCTGGAGGGTATCTTCGGAAAAATCAAGAAGAAGCGCTATAAGTTCCTGCTCGGTGCTATCGTACTGGGTGTCCTGATTTATTTCTTCCCAGCCATGTACGGTGAGGGGTACGATGTGATTAACCAGCTCATCAATAGCGCCTCTGCCAAGGAGATCATGCACAATACCCTGTTCTACGAGAATGACAGCAACTTGCTCATCTACCTCGGTTTGGTGCTTCTCCTCAAGGTGTTTGCCACGACTGCCACCAATGGTGGAGGTGGATGTGGTGGAGTCTTCGCACCCAGCCTCTTCCTTGGTTGCATTGCAGGTTTCCTCTTCGCCAACCTCTGGGACATGAGTTTCGGACTCATGATGGGCGAATCCTGTTACCTCTCTCCGAAAAACTGTGGACTTTACGGTATGGCAGGACTGATGTCTGGTGTGATGCATGCACCCCTCACAGGCATCTTCCTCATTGCCGAACTCACCGGTGGCTACGATCTCTTCGTGCCACTCATGATTGTGTCCGTTGTTTCATATTTAACCATCAACATCTTTGAGCCTCACAGCATCTACGCGATGCGACTGGCACGACGCGGACAACTCCTTACCCACGACAAGGACAATGCTATCCTCACCATACTGAAACTCCAGTCCGTCATCGAACGCGACTACAAGGCTGTCACACCAGATATGTCTTTCAGCAAGTTCATCGTCACCATCTCGAAGTCTCACCGCAATATCTTCCCTGTGGTTGATGCTGCCGGCAAACTCTTGGGTGTCGTATCGCTTGACTCTGTGCGTCTCTATATGTTCCGTCCCGAACTCTACCATCAGTTCACCGTTGGTTCCTTTATGAAAGAGCCTCCAGCCATCTTGATGGTCAACGATTCTCTTAAAGTCGTGGCAAAGAAGTTTGAGGAAACAGGTGCATGGAACCTCCCCATCATCGATGAGAACAAACTCTATATCGGCTTTATCTCGCGCTCAGGACTCTTCACGAGTTATCGTGAGACGCTCATCAAATTCAGTCAAGAATAAAATGACAAAAGAAGACCTCAGAATCATCTATATGGGTACTCCCGACTTTGCTGTCGAGAGTCTCCGCGCTTTAGTAGAAGGTGGCTACAATGTCGTTGCCGTTGTTACGATGCCCGACAAACCCATCGGGCGTCATGGCAGTGTGCTCCAGCCCAGCCCAGTGAAGCAATATGCCGTAGAGCATGGGCTTCCTGTCCTGCAACCAGAAAAGCTCAAAGACCCTGCATTCGTGGAGGAACTTCGGTCATTGAAGGCAGACCTCCAGATTGTCGTTGCTTTCCGTATGTTGCCTGAGATTGTGTGGAGCATGCCCCCCCTCGGCACCTTCAATGCTCATGCCAGTCTTCTGCCCAAGTATCGTGGTGCTGCACCCATCAATTGGGCTGTCATCAATGGAGAGACCGAAACAGGTATCACCACCTTCTTCCTCAAGCATGAGATAGACACTGGCGACATCATCCAGCAGGTACGTATTCCCATTGAAAAGACTGACAATGTGGAGGTGGTGCACGACAAATTGATGGTATTAAGCGGGCAACTGGTTACAGAAACGGTGGATAACATCATTGCTGGGACGGTCACATCCATTCCACAGGATCAATTTAAGGATGTCCCTCTCACCCCTGCCCCCAAAATCTTCCGCGACACCTGCCGTATTGATTGGAATCAACCCACCAAGCGCATTTACGATTTTATTCGTGGACTTAGCCCCTACCCTGCTGCATGGACAACGCTGGAAGGAAAATCCGTGAAGATCTATGAAGCAGAGACCCTCTCTGCCCTCAAGGACATCTCCCCCGTAAAAGGGGAGAGCCATACGGGATGTATGCCCGGTACGATCTCACTTGGGAACTCGTCGCATGGTGCTCCCCGGAGCGGAGAGGACCTATGTGTCGCTACTGCTGATGGTTGGCTCAATATTAAGGTTCTGCAGCTCGAAGGTAAGAAGAAAATGCCCGTTACAGACCTGCTGAGAGGACTAAAAATCAAAGAAAATGCATTTTTTGTGTAAAAAATTTGCAAATTAAAAATAAAACACCTTACTTTGCAGCACAATAAAGCAAAAAAACCTAAATATTCACACTCTAAAACAACATTGCCTATAGAAGAGACATTACGCTAAACCAAAGACAAAAGCATAATGAAGCAGCTCCGTGAACTCGCCGACGAGCAGTTGGTTAGTTTGTATCAAGAAGGCAACAATAACGCATTCGACACCTTGTTGAAGCGTTACCAGAGTAAGGTTTTTTCATACCTCCTCTATTCAGTCAAAAACCAAGAACTTGCTGAAGACCTCTTCCAAGATGTCTTCATTAAGATGGTGGTGCGTATCAAAAATGGACAATATGCCGAGAACGGCAAATTTTCCTCTTGGATGATGCGTATTGTTCATAACCACCTCATTGATTACTATCGTACTTCTCCTAACGCCCTGATCATCTCTAACGATGAATCGGAAGTTGACCTTTTCAACAACGCTGACATCGCTGTGAATGAGAACCGCGAGCAGGAGATGATTGACCAGCAGACCCTCAAAGAAGTCAGGGAACTCATCGCTCTGTTACCTGACGCTCAGCGCGAGGTGCTCCTCATGCGCGTCTATGACGAACTCTCCTTCAAGGAAATTGCCGAGAAGACCAACTGCAGCATCAACACTGCGCTTGGACGTATGCGCTATGCCATTCTCAATCTTCGCCACATGGCATTTGAACGGGGCATCAACATGGCATCATAAGAATCTCATAAAAAAACCTGCGAGGCAAAGCCTTGCAGGTTCAATTCTCTTGGGGGATTCACATCCCGAAAGTTGTACTCTAATGCTACCTCTGATTATTCAGCGATAGTGTCAGCGGCAACAGTGTCAGCAGCTACAGTGTCAGCTACGATAGTGTCCTCTACAACGATAGAGTCAACAGCAGTAGTGTCAGCAGCAGGAGCCTTCTTATCGCAAGATGCGAAAGATACAGATGCCATGAGAGCAATTGCAGCAACAGCTGCGAAAACCAACTTCTTCATAATTTCTTTTACTTTTAATTTGTTAAACAATTAATTTGCTTTCAAAACCGCTGCAAAGTTACGCACTTTTTAAGATACGTTGTTCTCGGAAATCTCTTTTTTTTACTTTTTTGTTGAAAAAATCATTTTATACGGTTAAAAAAGAGCACTTTTAAGGCGAAAATGTGCATTGTGTACGTACACACAAGATATTTTGTCAAAAAAGAATGGTTGTTTGAAAAAAAAGAAGTATCTTTGCAGTGGAGAGAAGAGACCATGGGTCGGTCAAGGCGGGACTGATTTATTTAACCACATTAAACATAGATAGTTTATGAGAAACTTGCTTTTTTTGATGCTGTCTGCCATACTGATGCTGACAGCAGCTTGTTCGCAGAAGTCGGAGAATGCCTACACCATCATAGGTACAGCAGAAGGTACACAGGACGGTGACACGGTCTTTATCTGCGAGATGCAAGGCTATTTCAACATGCTTCCGACAGACACCGCTATCATCAAAGATGGCAAGTTCGAATTCACTGGTGAGTGTGAGGGTGCAGCCCTGCGCTGGTTGATGCCGATTCATGCTGGTGAGCCAACCACTATGGCAATGTTTGTGCTGGAGAAGGGCGACATCAAAGCAGAACTGATTAAGGGCGAAGGTGAAAGCAAGATTGAGGGAGGTCCTAACGGAAAATTGTATAACGAATTTGAAGAGCAATGCAGTAAGATTGGTAAGCAGATGGACGAGCCTTGGCAAATCACGTCTGACTCCACCAAAAGCGAGGTGGAAAAACAAGCCGCACAGGCAAAACTTGACTCGCTGCAGAAAGTGATGGTGACTTATCAGAAGAAGTTTATCATTGACCACGTTCCTTCTGCATGCAGTGATATGCTGTATGCATTCTGTTCCTTCAACTTCTCAGAGGAAGACAATGAGGAAATCCTCAAACTCTTTGGCGAGAAACAGCCTGATTTCCCCGTGTATAAGGCAATTATGGCAGAGAAGGAGGCACAGGAATCAACAGCCATTGGTCACGCTTACACAGATTTGAAGATGGATGATCCGAATGGCAAATCCATGAAGTTGAGTGACTATATAGGCAAGAGCAAATATGTATTGATTGACTTCTGGGCAAGTTGGTGCGGTCCTTGCCGTGCAGAGATGCCGACTGTGGTGGAAGCTTACACGAAGTACCACGAGAAAGGCTTTGAAGTAGTCGGGGTCTCGCTGGATGAGGACAAAGATGCATGGGTGAAAGCCATTGCAGACCTCAAGATGCCTTGGCCACAGATGAGTGATTTGAAGGGGTGGGAAAGCGAAGCTTGCGCGGTGTATCACGTACAGGCGATTCCTGCCAATGTGCTGGTGGATGAGAAAGGCAACATCATCGCCAAAGATTTGAGAGGTGAAGACCTCTTGAACAAGATGGGAGAATTACTTCCGTAATCAATCATCCCACATGAGGTCAGACATGACCTCATTGGAAATGAAGAGTCCACGACGGGTGAGAGAGAGCGTATCACCCGTAAGAGATAGGAGACCTGCCTTCAGATGCTGTTGAGCATTCTGGAGGCAGTATTCTTTATAGAGAGCCCCAAACTGTTGTTCCAATTCCAAGAGACGAAGTCCTTCGGAGGTACGGAGAGCTGTGAAGACAAACTCATCATAACGCTCATGTTCATTCAGATGTTCTGTTTCTAAAGCAAGGACATCCGACATATAATGCTCCAAGGAATCAGGATGAAAGTAACGGTCATGTCCATCATAAGAGTGCGCCCCTGCCCCAACTCCCAAATAAGGAATGCCATGCCAATAACTGGAATTATGACGTGACTGCATTCCTGGCAAGGCGAAATTGCTGAGTTCATAATGCTCATAGCCTGCTCCCTCCAACGCATCCATCAGATATTCATACATCTGCAAAGACACTTCATCATCCACCTCCTCAATTTCTCCAGAAGCGAGCATCTGTTCCAACAACGTACCCTCCTCATACATTAACGAATAAGCTGAAAGGTGTTGGACTTGCAAAGAGAGTGCCATCTGTACATCTTGTTTCCATTGGTCAAGGGTTTGACTAGGGAACCCAAACATCAAGTCAATACTGATGTTCGTGAAACCTGCTTCTTGAGCATTGCGGACTGCCTGAATCGCCTGGGCTGCGGTGTGGCGACGATGAAGGAAACGCAAGCGTGTATCATCAAAAGACTGCACACCCATACTAAGTCGATTGACTCCCATCTGACGCAGACAACGCAAAAAGTCAGGAGTGAGGTCATCAGGATTGCCTTCGAGCGTCACCTCAGCCCCTTCGCGTACATTATATATATATAAAAGGGCATCCATCATCCGTTTCAGTTCATCAGGTGGCAACTGCGAGGGGGTTCCTCCTCCAAAATAGATGGTATCAATGGGTTGGTTTGCCAAAAAAGAACGGCGTTGATGCAGTTCTTCCACCACCGCATCCACATAATCATGACGTCTTTGAAGCGAGGTGGTGGAAAAGAAGCCACAATAGATACAACGTGACTTGCAAAAGGGAATATGTAGGTAAATACCTGCCATGCGAGGACAAATTTACTCATAATTTCCTTAATAATAATGAAAAATGTTAAATAACATAAGATTTTTTCGCTTCATCCCGATAAAAAGCAGTAATTTTATGCCGTTTTTCGAAAAAATCACAAAGTATCATTATAAATCTAACCTAAAACAATGAAAGTTTACCAAACTAACGAGATCAAGAACATTGCCTTGCTTGGCAATGACGGTGCCGGTAAGACCACTCTTACCGAAGCACTTTTGTATGAAGCAGGAATTATTAGCCGTCGTGGTCGCATCACACAGAAGAACACCGTGAGTGACTACTTCCCAGTGGAACAGGAATACGGCTACAGTGTGTTTTCTACGGTATTCCATGTTGAGTGGAATAACAAGAAACTGAACATCATCGACTGTCCGGGTGCCGACGACTTCGTAGGCGCTGCCATGACTGCCCTGAACGTGACAGACACCGCTCTGTTGCTCATCAATGGTCAGTATGGTCCCGAGGTGGGTACACAGAACCACTTCCGTTACACGGAGAAGTTGGGCAAGCCTGTCATCTTCCTCGTGAATCAGCTCGACTCCGAGAAGTGTGACTATCATCAGGTACTCGACAGCCTTATCGGCATTTATGGCCCGAAGGTGATTCCTATCCAGTACCCACTGAACGAAGGTCCTGACTTTAACAGCCTTATCGACGTGTTGCTGATGAAGAAGTATTCATGGAAGCCTGAAGGTGGTGCTCCTATCATCGAGGATATCCCAGCCGAAGAGATGGAAAAGGCCATGGAGATGCACCGTGCTCTCGTGGAAGCTGCTGCTGAAAATGACGAAGGATTGATGGAGAAGTTCTTCGAGACAGAAGCACTGACAGAAGATGAACTTCGCTTAGGTATCCGTAGAGGATTGGCTACCCGTTCCATGTTCCCAGTGTTCTGTGTATGTGCCACCAAGGACATGGGTGTACGTCGTCTGATGGAATTCCTCGGCAACGTAGTGCCATTCGTGGACGAGATGCCACAGGTACACAACACACGTGGTGAGGAAGTGATGCCAGATCCCAATGCACCCACATCTCTGTATTTCTTCAAGACAGCCAATGAGCCACACATCGGTGGTGTACAGTACTTCAAAGTAATGTCTGGTAAGGTGCATGAAGGTGATGACCTGACCAACACAGACCGTGGCTCGAAGGAGCGTATGGCTCAGTTGTTCTGCTGTGCAGGTGCCAACCGCATCAAGGTGGAAGAACTGGTGGCTGGTGATATCGGTTGTACCGTGAAACTGAAGGATGTCCGCACAGGCAATACACTGGCAGGCAAGGACTGCGAGCACCGCTTCAACTTCGTGAAGTATCCTGATCCTAAATACATCCGTGCCGTGAAGGCTGAAAACGAAGGTGACACTGAAAAGATGGTGGCTGCCATCCAGAAGATGGCACAGGAAGACCCAACTTGGATTCTCGAGCAGTCGAAGGAACTGAGACAGACACTCGTAAAGGGTCAGGGTGAGTTCCATCTCCGTACCTTGAAATGGCGCATGGAGAACAACGAGAAGATTGGTATCAAGTTTGAAGAGCCAAAGATTCCATATCGTGAGACTATCACAAAGGCTGCACGTGCCGACTACCGTCACAAGAAGCAGTCAGGTGGTGCAGGTCAGTTTGGTGAGGTACACCTCATCGTGGAGCCTTACTACGACGGCATGCCAGATCCGACCTCCTATAAGTTTGGAAACCAAGAGTTTAAGATCAACGCTAAGAGCAAGGAAGAAGTCGACCTCGAATGGGGCGGCAAGCTCGTGTTCATCAATTCTGTGGTGGGTGGTGCCATCGACACACGCTTTATGCCAGCTATCTTGAAGGGTATCATGAGCCGTATGGAGCAAGGTCCTTTGACAGGTTCTTACGCTCGCGACGTGCGCGTCATCGTTTACGATGGTAAGATGCACCCAGTGGATTCAAACGAACTTTCCTTCATGTTGGCAGGCCGCCACGCCTTCTCCGATGCCTTCAAAGAGGCAGGTCCAAAGTTGCTGGAGCCTATCTACGATGTAGAAGTATTCGTTCCTGGCGATAAGATGGGTGACGTAATGTCTGACCTTCAAGGTCGTCGTGGCATGATTATCGGTAGTGAGAGCGAAAGTGGTTATGAGAAACTGATTGCGAAGGTGCCACTGAAGAGCCTCTCCAGTTACTCCACCACCCTTAGTTCCATCACAGGTGGACGTGCCAGTTTCATCATGAAGTTTGCTTCCTACGAACTTGTTCCAACCGACATCCAGCAGAAGTTGATGAAGGAGTTCGAAGAACAGAACAAGGAAGAGGATTAATACCTGTCAACAACACATGGGGTTGGGACTTTCCTACCCTACCATACAACGAAAAGGGAATCTGCCGAAGCAGGTTCCCTTTTTTTTGCTAATTATCAAAATCGTAAGTAAATTTGATTTTGTTTGCTAATATACGTCAAGAAATTAACTTTACCACAATTTTT
>JBGUGM010000048.1:0-31290 GCA_045111535.1 Bacteroidaceae bacterium | reverse complement strand
TGGTCACTACAAAGTTACTAAAAATATCGCTAATGTGCTAATAATTAAACAATTATTTTATAAGAAATTTTCATCGAACTCACGTTATGTTAAGTATCATTGCTCTGCCGCAGATTGCAGAATTTCGGAGAGCGTCGGATGGATGTGAACAATATTTGCCAACTGCTCTACAGTCGTATCTCGGCACATCAACGCACTGACTTCCTGAATGAGGTCAGCGGAGTGAGCACCGTAGGCATGGCAACCCAAGATTTCTCCCTGTGGCGATGCCATCAGTTTGAGCAATCCCTCCGATTCGTTCATGGCGAGCGCTTTTCCATTGGCACGCCAGAAAGATTTCTTGCAGACATACTCAATGCCCAGTTCCTTCAAACGGTCTTCCGATAATCCCACACAAGCAGCTTCTGGCTGAGTGAATATGGCAGCAGGCATGATGTCAAGACTGATGTGATCTGCTTTGCCAATGATTTGATTGACCACATGAATGCCCTGCATCTCAGCAGCATGAGCCAGCATCTGACGACCATTTACATCGCCAATGGCATAGATGTGAGGAACGGTAGTTTGGAGGTGTTCATTAACTACAATTCCCGTGCGTTCTGAATACTCGAAACCTGCACGACTGAAGTGGTCATACATCCGAGGTGCACGCCCCACTGCCATCAACACCTCTTCAGCATTGACAGTGACCGCATTTCCCTTCTTATCCGTAAACACTACCCCATCTTCTGTGATGGCAGTGACCCCACTCTGCATGTGGAAAGTGACACCCTGCTTCTCCAACGATTTACGAAGACGCTTGGCGATGTCTGAATCGAGCACAGGCAGACATTCCTTCAGGAATTCCACCACCGTCACCTCCGTACCAAACGCATTGAAGATGCTGGCAAACTCCATACCGATGACTCCTGCACCAATGATGCAGAGACTCTCTGGCAAATGGTCGAGAGAGAGCAAATCAGAAGAGTCAAGCACACGGCGACTGGCAGGTTTCTCCAGACGCAAAGTCTTAGGTACAGAACCTGTGGCAACAATGATGTGAGGGGCTGTATATTCCTCGCCCGATGCCGTCACCGTATGGGCATCAACAAACGCTGCCTCAGCCTTCACCAACGTGATGTTGGGATGAGAAAGCATAGTTTCAACACCAGAACGGAGCGAGGAAAGCACTTCGTCTTTACGTTGAACAACCTTCTGGAAATCAAACTCATAATCCAGTCCATTTAAACCAAAGTCTTCAGCATTGTTCAAGGTCTGCATGATCTCTGCATCACGAGCAAAAGACTTGGTGGGGATGCACCCGACATTCAGGCAGGTGCCCCCCACGTGGTCAGCCTCAAAGATGACTACTTTCAGTCCATTCTTAGCGGCATATTCGGCAGCACGGTAACCACCTGGTCCCGCACCGATGATGATCAAATCAGTCTTGGTCATTGAGCATTTGTTTGTAAGTGACAATCGGATGCTTGGCAGCCAGTACATCGTCCACACGTCCAATCGGGGTAGTGTGCGGTGCAGACTTCACCTCATCAGGATTCGTCTTGGCTTCCTCGGCAATCTGACGCATCACAGCAATAAACTCATCCAGCGTTTCCTTCGACTCGTTCTCCGTAGGCTCAATCATGAGCGACTCATGGAAGAGCAATGGGAAATAGATCGTAGGCGCATGATAGCCATAATCCAACAGTCGCTTAGCAACGTCCATCGTGGTGACTTCCGTCGATTTGTCTTTGAGTCCATCAAACACGAACTCATGGCAACAGAGTCCATCAATCGGCAGTTCATACACATCCTTCAGACTCTCCTTGATGTAGTTAGCATTCAGCGTGGCAAGAGGTCCCACCTGTTTCACGTATTCACGACCCAATGAGAGAATGTAGGCATAAGCACGCATCATCACACCATAATTGCCATGATAAGGAGATACCACAGGGAAAAACTCCTGCAGTCCTTCACGTACACCCACAGGACCCGAACCAGGACCACCGCCGCCATGAGGCGTGGAGAAGGTCTTATGCAGATTGATGTGCATCACGTCGAAACCCATATCACCAGGACGACACACACCCAACATCGGGTTGAGGTTAGCACCATCGTAGTACATCAAACCGCCACAGTCATGAATGAGCGCAGCAATCTCTGGAATGCGCGTCTCAAACAAACCGAGCGTGTTGGGGTTGGTCATCATCATGGCAGCAATCTCACTACCCTGTTCCGCCACAATACGTTTCAAGTCGTCAAAATCAACCGTACCGTCAGCAAGTGACTTCACCTCAATAATCTCCAATCCGCACACTGCTGCTGAAGCAGGATTGGTGCCATGGGCAGAATCAGGCACAATCACCTTCTTGCGAGCCATATCACCACGCGAACGGTGATAGTTGTCGATGGTCATCAAGCCCGTCAACTCACCATGTGCGCCAGCGTATGGCTTAAAAGTGAAATGAGCCAGACCCGTGAGTTCGCAAAGCGAGTGCTCAAGCGCCTCAACCAATTTCTGCGCACCATCTGTGGTGTCGGCAGGCTGTTCTGGATGCAAGTTCTGGAACTGCGACAGCGATGCCATCTCCTCATTGATTTTGGGATTGTATTTCATCGTACACGAGCCCAGAGGATAGAATCCCGTATCAACGCCAAAGTTGTTGTTCGACAGATTGGTATAATGGCGCACCACCGTCAACTCATCACATTCAGGCAAACGAGCATCCTCCGCACGTTGCATCGAGACAGGAATCTCGTAATCACCATAGAGATTGCTGGGCAAACTGTAACCCACACGTCCTTCTTTGGACAATTCGAAAATCAGTTTTCCGTATAATCGATTATTCATAGGGCAGCAATCTTTACGAGGTTATCAATTTCGATTTTGTTACGCTTTTCCGTCACAGCGAAGAGGATGCCGTCCTCGAACTTCACACCACCCAAGAATCCTGCATCGATGAATCGCTGATAGAGTGCGTCAACATCGCCGTCATACTTCACATAAAACTCATTGAAGAAAGGCTGATCGTAAACCAGATGGAAACGTCTCGTCTTCAACAGTTCGTCACACAGATAATGGGCACCGGCATAAGAAAGTTGAGCAGCCTCCTTCACGCCTTGCTTACCCATCAGCGACAGGTAAACCGTCACCCATAGTGCCATCAGGCTCTGATTGGAGCAGATATTGGAGGTCGCTTTCTGCCTACGGATATGCTGCTCACGAGCCTGCAACGTCAGCACAAAGGCACGTTGGTCACGGTTATCCTTGGTCATGCCGACAATACGTCCTGGCATCTTGCGGATGAGTTTCTCCGTACAGCACATATAGCCCACGTAAGGACCGCCAAACTGCATCGGAATGCCCAAACTCTGACCATCACCCACAGCAATGTCTGCGCCCCACTCACCAGGAGTTTTCAGCACAGCCAAGTCTGCAATCACACTGTCCATGATGAACAATGCCTTCTGCTCATGGCAAGCATCAGCAAAGCCCGTGAAGTCCTCCACAATGCCATAGACATTGGGCTGTTGCACCATCACACCAGCCACACCACCTTCAGCCAACTTCGCCTTCATGTCGTCGATGTCGGTCACACCACTCTTCATGGCGATGGTTTCGAGTTCGATGCCCTGGTGCAAGGCATAGGTGTCCAGCACCTCGCGTGTTCTGGGATTCAAGCCACCAGACACTAGCACCTTATTCACCTTCTTGCCGGCAGCCACAGCCATCATCATCGCCTCAGCAGCAGCAGTCGTGCCGTCATACATCGAAGCATTCGAGATGTCCATGCCTGTCATTTCTGTCATCATGCTCTGATACTCGAAGATGTAGTGCAAGGTACCCTGCGAAATCTCGGCTTGATAGGGTGTGTACGAAGTGAGGAACTCAGAGCGCTGCAACAGGCTTGGAATGACGGAAGGAGTCGTGTGGTCATAAACGCCATAACCAGCAAAGCAAGTCAACTGCTTGTTTTGCGAGCCCAACGTCTGAAACACATCGCGCACACCTTCCTCAGTCAATGCCGACCCCATCTGGTAGTCACCCTTGAAACGGATGCTCTCAGGTATCTGGGCATAGAGTTCGTCGAGGTTCTTCACCCCCACTCTCTCCATCATCACCTTCAAGTCATCCTCCGTATGCGGAAAATACTTATACATAGTTGAAAATTGAAAGTTATGAGTTAGTGCGCTTCTTTTTCGCAGAAAGCCTCATATGCTGCTGCATCCATCAAGTTCTCCAACTCTGACTCATCGCTCATCTCCACCTTGATGATCCAGTTCTCGTATGCATCCTGGTTGATGAGTTCAGGCGCATCTTCCAATGCCTCGTTCACTTCCACAACAGTACCGCTGACCGGAGAGTTCAGGTCGCTGGCTGCCTTCACGCTTTCCACAGCACCAAACTCTGCACCAGCCTCCACTTCGTCATCTACATCGGGCATGTCCACATAAACCACATTACCCAATGCCTTCTGTGCATAATCAGTAATGCCGATGATACCGATGTTACCCTCTACTTTCAAATACTCGTGTGACTCAGAATAATAGAGTCCTTCAATTACTTTAGCCATAATTCAATATTGTTTAGTTGTTTTTATTTCTTGTAACGCTTCTCATAGAAAAGTTTCTTCACCACCTTGCCTGCAAAAGTCTTCTTGCGGATTTGAATCTCCATTTCCGTTCCCAATGCAGCATATTGGCTGTCAATCAGTGCCATGCAGACACTCTTGTCTGTCGAGAGCGTGTGGTAACCTGTAGTCACCATACCGATGGGTTGTCCATCTTTCAGCACCGTATAGCCATGACGGGGAATCGCCTTATCAGCCAGTTCAATGCCCACCAGTTTCTTCGCCACACCTTCCGTCTTCTGTTTCAGGAGGGCATCACGACCAATGAACTCAGCCTTTTCCAACTTCACGAAGATGGAGAGTCCAGCCATAATAGGCGAAATCTCCTCAGTCAGTTCGTCGCCATAGAGCGGAAGACCTGCCTCGAAGCGCAAGGTGTCACGGCATCCCAAACCACATGGCTGAACACCAGCAGCAATGAGTTTGTCCCAACATGTACGGATATACTCAGGGGTGGCATACACCTCGAAGCCATCCTCACCCGTATAACCTGTGCGGGACACAATCACATCGCCCACCATCTTCACCGTATAGAAAGTCAACTCGCTGCAAGGAATGCCCAGCACCGATTCCATCACCTGCTCCGATTCAGGACCCTGCACCGCAATCTGTCCATAGTCATCCGAACGGTTCTGCAAGTCGATGTCAAAGCCCTCCGCATGCTGTTGCATCCATGCCCAGTCCTTGTCGATGTTGGAAGCATTAATGACGAGGAAGAAATCATTCTCACCCATCTTATACACGAGTAGGTCATCCACTGTGCCACCATGTTCGTAGCACATCATGCCATAGTAAATCTTCCCCACAGGCGCACCAGCGATGTCGTTCGTGAAGATGTGTTGCACATAACGCTCAGCATCCTTGCCGCGCACCGTCACCTCACCCATGTGGGACACATCGAAGAGTCCCACCTTCTCACGCACAGCCTGATGTTCCACTGCGATGCCCGCATACTGGATAGGCATCTCAAAACCACCAAAGGGAGACATCAGTGCTCCCAACTCCACGTGCTTGTCGTACAGACACGTACGTTTTTCTTTGTTTTCCATATTATGAAACTATTTGTATGAAATCTTCTTTCAAATAATTCGCCTCCATCTCTTCAATGGCTGCCACCTCCGATGGAATGAGCACCCTCTCCCCCTCACATAGTGTTGTTCTGATCAACGCCTTCACCGACGCCAGATCCATATCCGTGTAATCCTTCAACAGCGTGATGCGCTGACGCACACTCTCCACGCCCTTCCGTTGCAACTTTTCACGGCTCGGCGTGATGGCATGCAACATGTTCTCCATATCCGTATCATACAGGAACGTGCTGTGCACGATACTGCGTTTGGGCAAATGATAGAATGCCGTTCCACACACCTTCCTGTCACCAATCATCACGTCATTGTGATCGGAACCGACCGCCTCCACACCCATGCGCCGAAGCACCAGCACCACCATCGTGATGAATTTGTTGAACGTGAAGCCCACATTGTCCCCGTCACACACATACGACAACATCACGTTCCCCATGTCGGCGTACACACATCCTCCCCCGCTCTTTCTCCGATACATCTGTATGCCCTTCTCTCGGCAATACGACACATTCACCTCATTCTCCACCACCTGATTCCTGCCAAAGATGACCGTTGGTGCCACCTGCCACATGAAGAAGTATTCAGGCTCATCCAAATGGCGTGCCACCCACTCCTCCATCGCCAGATAAAACGACAGGCGACGCTCCTTCTCCTCGGGCAGTGAAATATACTTCATCCTCGTCTCTAAACTCTAAACCTTAAACTCTCAACTCTTTTTCTTCTTTCCAACAACGCCTTTCACCCATCCACCAACAGCCTTGGCACCACGCTTCGTCTTCCACACCGTCACCGTCTTCTGGTACTTTGCCTTCAGGTTGTAGTACTTCTCCAGCTGAATCTGCGTCATCTGCTTCTTCACGCCCTTATACTCCACCGTCAGTGCCTTATACACCCGCTTGATGGAATCCGCAGTTTCGGGCATCACCTCACTGCTGTTGAGGGCAGCCACCCCATTCACGAAGAGTTCATACTTGTTGATGAAATCGGTGGCAGGGTCAGCCATCATGGCCGACACGCCCATCATCAATGCTACGCAACACGCTAAAAATCTTTTGATCATCTTTTCTATTTTTTAGTTTTATCGTGAAGGAAAGCCGGCATCCATACGTGTCGGCTTTCCTTTCCTATCTTACGTCATCAGGTTCTTACCACAAGAGACCATTGATCTCTGAGTCAAAGTCAGTCAGGTCTTCCACCTCATCGAATGGGTCAGCCTTGATGCCACCACCTCCACCGAGGCCTGGAAATCCTCCTGGCACAGATGATGGCAGTGATGCTGCAATCATTGATTGAGTTGCCACCAGAACAATATCCAATTCTGGTTTGATATATGCTTTCTTTTTCATTGTTTTCTATATTCGTTTGATTCGAATGATTCGTGTTCGTTCTTATTGAATGATATATTTGCGTCCACCCTTGATGTACACGCCCTTCTCTGTTGGCTCACCAGTCAGTTTCACACCGTTGATGGTGTACCAAGCCTCGTCAGCAGACTCCTGTACACTTTCAACTGAGCCAATGCCTGTAGCCTCGCTGTTGCCAACAAAGTCGATAGTAAGAGCACCACCCAACCAATCACGAGATGTTGTGTAGAAGTATGCTTGGAAGGCAGGTACTGTGCCTACAGTCTTCTCAAACTGTGTTCCAGCAACATCCAACATATAGCACTGAGAAACAGCCTGCTTCTGCATGTCGCCAGAGAAGATGTAATGAGGACCGCTCACGGCGCTTGATGCATCAGCCTTGATAACGGCATTGCTGCCTTCGAAGGTGATAGGCTTGCCCGTCAACTGATTATCTGTACCCCATGCATCGCTTGGCACATTGATCAAGTAAGGCGTATATGCCTTGATAGCATCGGTATAGTCGAACTCAACTGTGCTTCCTCCATCAGTAACATATTGATAGAGCCAGAAGTTCTTGCCTGTGTCAGTGCTGCTCTTGAACCAGTCAATAGGAGTGGTGCCCTGCTTCACTGCTGTCACATTGAATGGGAGCACAATGGTGTTCCAACCACCCTTCACCTTATTCGCACCAGTGGTGAATGTGCGAGTGTAACTAATCTTCGTGGCTGTGAAGTCGATGGGTGTATAGAAATCATAGCCATCTTCCAGTACAATGTTGGCTGCTGTTGTACCCTTCACCACATTATTTGTGATGCCTGCTGGTGTAGCAGCAGACTCATCCAACAGATAAAGACAATTCTTATTGCTGTTAGGAGTGATGGAAGTCACAACAGACTGACCACGAAGGTCAACCACTGCAACATCAGCAGGAACGGTGAAGTCTGCAACCGCCAACTTTAACGTTTCTTTTCCATCAGCATCAAGAACTTTGATGGCAGGTTTTGGGTAGTAGAACTTATATTCACCCACAACTTCCTCTGAACCATTATGCACATACTTCAGCACCGCACTATACTTTCCATCCATCTTAACATCATACTCAAAGGTCACACTGACAGATTGATGTGCAGGAACGGTCACCGTCTTCGAATACCAATTACTATAGTCATATCCACCCTCAAAAAGATGGCTCACCAATGTAATGTCACCTGTATAATTGTTGGCAGTAGAATTAGTGGCTTTCACAACACCAATCATTTTGTTGCCAAGAATGTATGTGTTGGTTTCATCCAAATTCAATGTCGTGGTGAAAGTAAGAGCAGGAGCATCTGTGCCAGTCACTGCAGCCTTCACATCCATACTTCCAGACCATATCGCTCCTGAATCATCCTGTTTGGTGGAAATCTTCATGATTTTAGAAGCAGGAGCATCACCCGTATATTTGAATGCGAACGAAGCAACAGTCTTCTTTCCTGCTTCCACACAGACACCATTACCAGCGACACAATCACCACCGACTAACAGATAGAGATTGTCGTTAAAGTTCGAACCATTGTTCGTAATGGTAGCAGTTACAGTCGTTAATTCACCTTTTACACACTCTATTGGTGTCACATCAGAGGCAACCAAATTAACATGGTACGTTTCAGCACTTACACTTACATCTGAAGCATGTGCGTCTAATTTCAGGTAATAGGTCTCTGTTCCAAGGCACTTCAACCAGTCAGTCTCGCCCGTAAAGCGGCTCACAGGTTTGATTGTATAAGTCTTTCCGTCTTCAAGTGTCGAGAAATTAAATTTACTTTCGATAGAAAGTGGTGGGTATCCATGATTAGGATCCAATACCCCCACATTGTAAGTTGGTAAAGGATTCTGAATCAACACATCCGCTTCATTGAACAGACCTAAACCCAACTGAAAATCATGCGAGGTTTTTAATTTATTCCAGATTGCACAACTGACAGCGACATTAACAACAGCATCCTTACTCAAAGTTGCAGCACCTGAATAACTCATGTTATCGACTGTCATACGTCCCTGTTCCACTTCTACAGGAGCAGGAACGGCTGGATTCTCAATGCCAATCACGATGTCTTGATTCATCGTATAGCCATCACTTGACGTACCCGCGCCAATACCTGTCTCGTGAGGATTAGCCACATTCAGCAGATAATAGCCATTGCCGGCACCACCCCAACCCCAGTTAATGTGGAAATAACCGTCTGCATCATAGCCGTCACAAACGAATCCATGACCACCACCTGTAGAACTACCGCCATACAGTACAGGACGCCCTGCTGCCAGTTCCTGATAAATAAGGTTTTCCCATTCAGTAGTAGTATATTTTGTACGCTTACAATACTTCACACGCTCATCAAAACCAAAATATTCAATTAATTCTGGCACGATATTCGAATTTGCTGCAGAACCACCATTCGCAGCATTGGCATAATCCATACCAATGGCAGCTCCGCAATATTGCATCAGTTTTGCTACAGCCAACGCTTTCACGTCAGATGTTTCTTCCTTACCCGTGTAAGTCTTTTGCATATTCGCCCAATCGAAGGTAGGAAGAGGTTTATAAGGACAAGCATTTACATGCACCTTTCCTAAGCCACCCCAATTTGTTGCACAATCATACGCATCAATATCCTTCTTCGTCCCTGTGGGGAAGCCGCTCTTCTGATTGTGATAATACAGAATCTGTGCCATTGCCGTAGCCAAACAGCCCGTCGCACTCTTGCCGTAAGTGAAAAAGTCGGGGCACAAGTAGTTGTAAGGAGCGCCTTGGTTCCACAGCGTCTCAATCATTGGGGCGATGGAAGTTTTCACCCCTGCTGGTGCTTTTCTCATCACGCTTTCCGAAGCAGCGGGTTCGCCGTTCTTCTCCACCCATTCAATCTGGTCGGCATAGCCCTGGAGCCACGCGTTCATGTTGTCGGGGAGGTTCTGGGCATCGAACGAGCCCTCGTCGGTGTAGCCGATGATGTCGGGCGTGAGGTCAGAACCGCTCACGATCACGAAGCCGTTGCCAGCACCGATGTTAAACACGTGGTAAGCGTCGCCAGTCGTTGCCAACGACAAATCCTGCTGATGGCGAGGAGCCTTTGCCACACCATCCTTCGTACCGACATTTCCGTTCAGGAACGCCAGCGCTTTCTCCTTCGCTTCTTCCTTGCCGACAGGCCCTGCAAAAAGGGAGGTCGTCAGCACCAAGCCAAAGATGAGAAGTAATGTTTTCTTCATGTTGGTAGTAAAAAAGTTATACAATCTGTTTAAGTCCATTTCACCTGTATAGTTTTGGTTGCAAAGATAGCAATAAAATCAACACCAAACAAACAAACGCAAGTTTTTTTACGGCAAGACAGAAAAATAAGCATAAAAAAGCCGTCCGCCACGCAATCACTACGTGACGGACAGCCAACATCCCGCATGGAACACACGCGCGTGAGCTGGTTACTCTTTCACATCGAGTGCTTCGCCTGCGCTCTCGAGGGTGAGGTCGTCCACCATGTCCTTGAACGCCTTGCCCGGGAAGAACACCACCTTCTTCACCTTCACGGTCTTCAGCGCCTTCTCGTCGTCCAGGTCCTCAAGAAACTTCACGGTCTTCGAGTTGAACACAGGCTTGAACGAGCCGAAATCGCCCATGCGCACGCCATGTCCGAGACCCATGTAGAGCACCAGACGGTTCACCAGTGCGTCGATGACCGCACGGGTCTGGGCTGGGTTCACACCGCAGGACTGGGAACATTCGTTCACCAACTGCTCGAACTTCACTTGTGGATAAGTCAGTTGTCTGAGTTTATACACCTCTGGCTTCTCCTCGAAGTAGTTGAGCGTCACCTTCGCTTTGCGATACTGCAATGCCATAATTTTGCCTCCTTTCTTTGTTAATGGGGTTCATAATAAAGTTAATTCACACGATATATCAATGGATCCATGATATCATTCTTCACTTCCAACCAGATCTCCTCGCCAGTGCCGTAGGCTTCGTACACCAGTTGGGTCAACCTGTCGAAAGTCTCCTTCGACTGCACGATGTCCCTGTATTCAGGTTCCTCGCACCCGTCAGACTCGCCCACCAGCACCATGTTTGCCTTCACCTGTGCCATGTAGTCCCATCCGATGCGGTAGCACCTGTGACCAGGACTCTTCACCACCGTCAGCGTCATGGGCGACATCTCCGTAGCCACCACCTTGCACCGCCAACGTCCGCCAGCCAGGCAGAAACGCGAGCACCCGGGAAACGCCTCTTGATATTGGGCGAAACGTGGTTCTCGCGCTTCACAACGCAAGAGCACATTTCCCTCTTCCACGACTGTCATCACACTTTTCGTGATGTGACTGTCACCAAAATACCGTTCCAAAACGATGTTCATAAATGGTTCAATCATAAATTAAAGTTCAACAATCTTTTCACCTTAAAAACAGCCTCTTACCGTCTTTCTTATTTCTGCTACAAAGTTACAAAAAATTCCCGAACAGTGCAAGCAATTCGGGAATTATTTTTCAAAAAGATGAAATTATTTTACGTGTCTGTTCGCTCTAGGAATCGTGCCACCACATAGTCGGCAATGTCGAATTTGGTGTCCCCTTCCGGTGCCATCTGTTCGCAGAAATTCGACACCGAGAAGGTGGCGATGTCGCGCATCCCATGCAACAGCGTCTCCCACTCGCTGATGGCATCGCGATCGGGAAACACGAGAACCCTTCTGCCCCTCAGACACTCCAATACCGAGCGCTTCAGCATCGCCTTGCTGCCCGTTGCCACCCACACATATTTCGGTTGCACCATCGCACCCATCAGCGCATTCTTTGGCGACTCCACCAGCGCCACCGTCTGACTCGGATACCGCCTGAGCAGATGTTCGCCAAAGAGGCAGTCGTTGTCGAAAACAGCATTCAGCGTATTCACCACCCCCTCCTTCGCCAACTGTGCACCCAGCCAATAACAGCACTTCTTGTCACAGTGCGCAAACCTCGGCGCATGCACATCCGTCTCATAGTGCTGCACCTTCACATTGCGCACCCTACCCTCCACATCGATGCTCGGAAACAGCACACAATCCTCATGCCGCCCGTTGTCGTAGCACCCCAACCTGTACTCCTCCGTCAGATGCTCCACCCGATGCACGTCAAACATCTGCATCAGGCACCGGCAGAAAGAGTTCTCCATCGACACATGCCCGTCCAACCACTCCTGAGGCACATACGCCACCCCCTTCTTCGGCTTCTTCTGATTACTCATATTATTCTGAGTATTCTGAGCATTCCGTCCACCCGCCATCACCCTTCCAGCGCCAGTACCCAGAAACTCCCTTTCCAGCCGTTCACAAGCCTCCTTGAAATCCACCCCCTCCTTCGCCATCACGAAGTCAATCGCCGAGCCACCCCGTCCGCAGGCAAAGCAATAGCAACGGTTCTCCCCACCCGTCTCGTACAGCGTCATTGACGGATGCTCATCCTCATGCCACACACAGTTCGTCACCCAGCGGTTGCCCACCTTCTTGAACCGACCGCCCCAACGCTCCACCACGCGGCTGATGGGAATCTCCCTCAACCGCCTCACATCAAAATGTCTTTTCTTTTTGTCCATATGCGTCATTCAGTGGCAAATGACCACGAATTTACTGCACACTCCACTCGAACACTCCTGCGGAATTATCTTGAGGAAGGGTCACTTCCAAACGGACTGCCTTAGTCTTGACGGGGGCGAAGTTGACCGTGCAGGGGGTACCCTTGTCGGTTGGGTAGGCATCGGCTTCCTTCACGGGCAGCCATTGTCCCTGAGCGTCCTGATAGAGGATGCGCCATGATTTGGGAACGCGGCATCCACCCCAAGGACCATCGTCGAACCAATAGACGGTGGCACGCTGCACGGTGGATTCTTGCGGGAATTCATAACCGAGCCATTCGGTCGTGCCGTTTTTGGGCCACCAATGGGTGTATGGTATGCTGCGATCATTTTCGTTCTTGGGCACCAGGCGGTCGTTGATGGAAGTGAGTGCTGGCAGGTTTGCAGAAGAACTGCTCACTTTGCTTTCCGAAGCCAATGTGGCAGGTTGTGAGGGGGTGGTTGCGGTGAGGTCTTGTGCAAGCCAGACACGCATCTTGCCCGAACCACGATGACACCATGCATAATATGGGATGAGTGTCAGTTTCTGGTCTTCTGCAACGAGTTTGCCCTGTTTGTCGAACTTCAATGTCTGGGCATCGGTGATGAGTGTCGTCACAGGTGTGCCTGCAATCTCACACAGACCCCGTCGGAATTGGGGCTGTTGATTGACGAGTGCGCTCATGATGTCGAACGAGTAACCCACCCCATTCACCTTGAAGGTCTTCGAAGGGTCGGCAAGATGGGCAGCCGCATTCTTAAAGTTCTTGTAGCGTCCCTCGCTCTCACATTTCGAGAAGGCAAGCGGGATGGTCACTTTTCGGCTTGCCTCCAGTCGCTGTCCCCAGAAAGTGCGTGGCGTGACTTTCACAGAGGTGAACGGTACGGGGGTGATGGGATAACCCTTTTGTGCCCAGATGGGGCTAAAGGACAAATAACAAATAAGAAATGATAATACGAACTTTTTCATATTGTTAGTTAGTTTGTTTACTTATTCGCTGCAAAGGTAAAGATAAAATTCTCTTGCAAGCCATAGTGCAAACACTTTTTTTACATTTTTTTGCGAATCTTTCATATCAATAAAAAAATAATTGCTACCTTTGCCTCGCAATGGACGCCCATGCAGGTGAGTCCGTGACACTGAAATAGCAATCACTTAAACTCTAATAAACAATGAGAAAGATTCTTTTATTTTTAGTTTTCAGTTTTTCAGTTTTAGTATCCTTTGCCCAAAGCAAGAGAGAAGAGGTGCGCAACCGTATCGAAAGCACACTGCGTGCCAACTACGAGAAGGGGAACTACGACACCCTCTACATCAAACGTCCTGACAGCAAACTGCTGCTGAGACTGAGGGGTAACCTTTCTGGCACCACCATCAAGGGCAAGGACAAAGCAGAGGAAGGAACCATCAAATCCGACTTCGAAACCTCCACCCGTGGCACCATCAGCGTAGGTGCTACCTACTTGGGCATATCGGCTGCAGTAGCACTCAATCCTGGACGTCTGTCAGGCAAAAACAAGGACATGGAGTACAACATCAACGCCTATGGCAACCGCTTCGGTCTGGAAGCCTGCTATCAGGACTCCAAGACACTCTCGGGCGACATTCGCCAGAATGAGAACAGATTCGATCTGGAAAAAGGAGATGTGCGATACAACATGTTCACCCTCACAGGTTATTACGCCTTCAACCACAAACGCTTCTCCTACCCTGCTGCCTTCACGCAGTCCTATATCCAGAAGCGTTCGGCTGGTTCATGGCTGGTGGGTGCGACCTTCCAGAGCGGACGCATCAAGAACACCGACGATGCACCCGCTGCACTGCAGGACACACGCCTCTCGATGACCAGTTTCGCTATCGGTGGTGGTTATGGCTACAACTTCGTGGTGAAGAAATGGCTCTTCCACGCCTCCACCCAACCCTGCCTGATTGTTTACGACCACAACAGCGTCCGCATCAACGGTGAGAAGGAGAAGACCGGCACTTATTTCCCTGAGATGATCATCAACACCCGTGCTGCCATCATCTATAACATCAATCAGAGATACCTCGCAGGTTCCACTTTCCTCTTCAACACGACCATGCTTGGCAACCGCAACCACTACACGGACATCCTGAAGTGGCGTGCCCGCCTCTTTGTGGGTGTAAGACTGTAGCAAAGGCTTAATCGTACGTTGGCTACGCCGAAGTTGCTTTTCCTCGACAATAAAAATAAAAAAAATGCTTCTTTTATTTTGTATTGTCCTCACTTATGCGTAACTTTGCACCCGAAATGAAAAGATAGGGGCGTAGCCCAGCTGGTTTAGAGCGCTGCAGTCACATTGCAGAGGTCATCGGTTCGAACCCGATCGTCCCTACTTAATGACAAAGAAGAAGGATACTGACAAATGTCGGTGTCCTTCTTTTTTTGATGAAAAGAATAAACCTTTGAAAAACGGGGTGGTCTTAATAGTTGACAAGTGACAGTTGATTATTGACAATGACGATATAACCATTTTTATTTAACCAAAAACTTTTCACAAAAACAACAACAGTATGAAAAAAATTATTCTTACTATGATGGTGGCGATGATTTCGCTCACATCATTCGCACAGTTCGGCGGTGGACAAGGACAGCGCCGCGAGATGAAACCAGAAGATCAGGCTACCCGTCGTGCAGACCAGATCAAGGAGACTGCCAAGATTTCCGACGAGCAGTACAAGAAGGTGTATGACCTCTACCTGAAGCAGGCTCAGGAGCAGCAGGCTCGCATGAAGGAGGCTCAGGAAAAGGGTGAACGTCCACAGTTCAACCGCGAGGAGATGCAGAAGCAGCAGGAAGCCACGAATGCTGCCCTGAAGGAAATTCTGACGGAGGAGCAATTTGCGGCTTATGAGAAGGCTCAGCAGGAACGTCGCCAGCGCATGGGACAAGGCGGTGGTGGCTTCGGTGGAGGCGGCGGCTTCGGTGGCGGTCGTCCACGCGGACAAGGTGGTCCTGGCAGTCAGCGTCCACAGGGACAGAACATGTAAAGACAAAGGGAAGTTCGCTTCCCTTTTTTATTTTCAAAAAAGTTCATTTTCTTTTAAACCTTTCCGTTTCCTGTGCGTCTTACCCAACGAAAAGAGACTTACTAATCAAATCTTTTAACTAAACTTTATTTATTTAAACTTATTCAATTATGAAGAAAATCATTCTTTCGTTGATGATGGCTGTTGTATCGCTTTCATCTTTCGCACAGTTCGGTGGCGGACAGTTCCAAATGCCAAAACCAGAGGAAATGGCAACTCGTCGCGCAGATCAAATCAAAGAACAAGTGAAGGACGCTGGTCAACTTAGTGACGAGCAGTACAAGAAGGTTTATGACCTTTATCTGAAGCAGTCTAAGGACATGCAGGCTAAAATGAGTGAAGGTGGTGGCGGTTTCGGCGCTTTCAACATGGAAGACATGCAGAAGCAGCAGGAAGCAACAAACAAGGCTCTGAAGGAGATTCTCTCTGAGGATCAGTACAAGGCTTACGAGAAGGCTCAGGAAGAAATGATGAAACGCTTCCAGCAAGGTGGCGGTTTTGGCGGATAAAACCTCCGCACAATCAATAGTAAAAGAAGAGGCTCGCATCATAATGGTGCGAGCCTCTTTCGTTTGTATCTATGTACTGGGATTACTTGTTCAGTGCCAATGCCACGTTCACGGCGCATGCTACAGTGCAACCAACCATTGGGTTGTTACCGATGCCGAGGAAGCCCATCATCTCAACGTGAGCAGGAACTGAAGAAGAGCCTGCAAACTGAGCGTCAGAGTGCATGCGGCCGAGGGTGTCGGTCATGCCGTAAGATGCTGGACCTGCAGCCATGTTGTCTGGGTGCAGTGTGCGGCCTGTACCACCACCTGATGCTACTGAGAAGTATGGCTTGCCAGCGAGGACACGTTCCTTCTTGTAAGTACCAGCTACAGGGTGCTGGAAACGAGTTGGGTTGGTAGAGTTACCAGTGATGGAAACGTCCACGTTCTCCTTCCAGAGGATAGCAACACCCTCACGAACGTCGTCAGCGCCGTAGCAGTTCACCTTGGCACGAGGACCATCAGAGTAAGCCTTGGTCTTCACCACCTTGAGTTCGCCGGTGAAGTAGTCGAACTGAGTCTGCACATAAGTGAAGCCATTGATACGAGAGATGATCATGGCAGCGTCCTTACCAAGACCGTTGAGGATACAACGGAGTGGCTTTTTACGCACCTTGTTGGCCATCTCAGCAATCTTGATGGCACCTTCTGCAGCAGCGAATGACTCGTGACCTGCGAGGAATGCGAAGCACTCAGTCTCCTCACGGAGCAGACGGGCAGCGAGGTTACCGTGACCGATACCTACCTTACGGTCGTCAGCCACAGAACCAGGAATGCAGAATGCCTGCAGACCGATACCGATAGCCTCGGCAGCGTCAGCAGCGTTCTTGCAGCCCTTCTTCAGCGCGATAGCAGAACCTACCACGTAAGCCCACTTAGCGTTCTCGAAGCAGATGCGCTGAGTTTCTTCACATGTGATGTATGGGTCGAGACCTGCCTTCTCGCAGATTTCGTTAGCCTCTTCGATAGAGGAAATGCCGTTCTCGTTCAAAGCAGCCAAAATCTGCTTCATGCGACGGTCTTGTGATTCGAATTTCACTTCTCTAATCATAGTCTGTTTCCTCCTTTATTATTCTTTACGTGGGTCAATAGATTTAACAACTCCCTGTTCTGGCTTCGTGCGGCCATAAGTGCCTGTAACGCTCTTGAGTGCCTCGTTAGCGTCCATGCCCTTCTTGACAGCCTCCATGAACTTGCCCATGTGAACGTACTCGTAACCGCACACCTCGTTGTCAGCATCGAGGAACATCTTGGTGATGTAACCCTCAGTGAGCTGGAGATAGCGAGTACCCTTCACCTTGGTGCCGTAGAGCGTACCGCACTGAGAAACGAGTCCCTTGCCGAGGTCCTCAAGACCTGCACCGATCACGAGACCACCCTCAGAGAAGGCAGACTGAGTGCGACCGTAAACAATCTGGAGGAAGAGCTCACGCATAGCGGTGTTGATAGCGTCGCAAACGAGGTCGGTGTTCAGCGCCTCGAGGATAGTCTTGCCTGGGAGAATCTCAGATGCCATAGCGGCAGAGTGAGTCATACCAGAGCAACCGATAGTCTCGACGAGACATTCCTCGATGATACCTTCCTTCACGTTGAGAGACAACTTGCAGCAACCCTGCTGAGGAGCGCACCAACCAATACCGTGTGTCATGCCTGAGATGTCCTTGATCTCCTTCGCCTGAATCCACTTACCTTCTTCTGGAATTGGAGCTGGTCCGTGGTTAGGGCCTTTGGCTACACAGCACATTTCCTGTACTTCTTTTGAATAAACCATAATTGTAAACCAATATTTATTAATTAATAAAATATGTGTGTTTTCATCAAAAAGTTTGCAAAATTACTAATAAAAAATAAGAAGAGAACAGAAAATGAAGAAAATCTTTTCAAATGCCTTGATTTTTTTTGCAAAGAAGGAGAAAAACGGTATCTTTGCATCCAAATTTACACAAATCAGACATGAGTAAGAAGAACAATCATAGAAGAGATGTTTCTGTGGAGACGAAAAAGCCCCCATTCACAAACAAGCCAATAGAACAAAGCCAGAAAGAGAAAAAAAACATCAGCATCACGAAAGGAACATCACTGTGCATCGCATTAGTTGTCACCGTGGTGGTGGTGGTATTGGGTGCCTACTACCTGACTGTCCGCAACAGTGACATGCTGTATATGGCACAGAGCAAGGACTTTTTCACGTCCGACAGTTCTTTTTTGGAGGGTTGCATGCACAGTCCAGGTGGTCTCATCAGTTGGATTTCTTCGTTCCTGACCCAATTCTTCTATCATCCCGCTTGGGGTTCTGCCATCATGGTGGGCATCTGGATTCTCAGCCTGTGGTTGAGCAAACTGGTGTTCCGCGTCAATATGGCATGGATGGCTGTGCTTGCTATCCCTGCGGTGTGTCTGCTGGTCAGCACCATCGACACGGGTTACTGGCTCTATTACAACAAGCAGATGGGTTACTGGTTCTACGGCACTTTGGGCTATCTCTTCAGCATCCTTTTGGTGCTCTTCAACGCTGCATTTAAAAAGAAAACTGACCGCATCATCACAACCATCTTAATTGCATGTACCTACCCGTTCTTCGGATGGTACACGCTCTTGGCACTGGTGTATGTGGCAGCACTCACCTTTGCCCGTCAGAAGCCCGAGGACTCTCTAATTGGAAAAATCCTGCTTCCCATCATACCATTAGTGTTGGTGGGTGTGGTGCCTCCTTTAGCATACAACCTGTACAGCGGCATCAGAATTGAGGATGTGTGGACAATAGGATTCCCCTTCTTCGAAAACAACGACATGAGGAGTTTCTTCCCATCCATCCCGTTTGTGGTGTTGGCGGCAGTTCCCCTACTCTTCCCCTTCTTGCCTAAGAAAGTGGAGAACAGTACAGGCATGACCTGGACGGTTTACCTTGTCACCATTGTTGTACTGGTGCTTTCATGGTTGTGGGTGGAGAAGAGCGACTTCCAGAACTACAACTATCACGCTGAAATGCGGATGTATCGCGCAGCAGAGGAGCAGGATTGGGACAAGGTGCTGGACGAGATGGGCAGCATCCCTGGTGATGCTTCCCGTGAAATGGTGCTGTTCAAGAACATCGCCCTGTTGAACAAAGGAGAGATGGGCACCAAGATGTTCAAGTACAACAATATGGGTGAGCCACCCACAAATGGCTTTGACACCTTACGTGTTCACATGGTGCAGACAGCAGCGCCACTCATCTATTATTATCATGGCAAGACCAACTTTGCCCTGCGTTGGAGCATCGAGAACAGTGTGGAGTTCGGCTATGACTATGACCACCTGAAGATATTGGCACGTTGTGCATTGGTGAACGGCGAAAAGGAGATGGCAAAGCGCTATTTGGATATCCTGAAGACTACCATTTTCTATCGTAACTGGGCTGAACACCTGATGCCTATCACCAAGAATCCTGAACTCATCAAAAAATATCCAGAGTTTGACTATGTACGTGAACTGTATGACCACATGGGCACTGTACTCGACGGTGACAATGGCTTGTGCGAAATGTACCTGCTCACCTATTTCAGTCAGACGATGAACAAGGACAGCAAACTATTGCAGGAACTGACGTTGGACTATGCCTTAGTGCAGAAGGATATCCAACTGTTCTGGCCTCGTTTCTACCTTTATGCACAAATGCACCAAGGAGAACCGATGCCGATGCACTACCAAGAAGCAGCCATGCTGTATGGCAACCTGGAACCAGAAAGCGCCGACATCTCCACGATGCCTTTCCAAGAGGAAGTGAGAAAGAGTTATGAAGGTTTCCATCAGATGTCGCAATCACTGCTCCAAGCAGGATTGGATTCTGACGAAGTGGGGGAAGCCATGAAGAGCACGTACGGCAACACCTTCTACTGGTTCTACTTCTTCTGCAGAGATGTGCACTCATATTGATAGACAACAGACAACGAAAACAGCATTGAATATATGAAACTGAGAAATATTTTACCAATAGCCATCTTTGCCACCTTGCTGGCAGCATGTGGACAACACCTCACCGTACCTTCTAATGTACAGATGGAGTCACGCCTCCCAAAGATTTACCCTGACTACACTGAAGTGACGATTCCAGCCAACATCTGCCCGATGAACTTTATCGTGCAGGAAGGTGAAAGCGAGGCAGTGGCAAGACTCACCTTCCCTGGTGGCGAATACATCTATGGTGAAGGGCAAAAGATTCTGATTGACGAAGAACAATGGAAGGAGATGTTGGACTCTGCCAAAGGTCAGGAAATCAAGGTGGAGGTGTTTGCCAAGATTGGCGACACGTGGAAAGGCTACCAACCCTTCAATTTCTATGTGGCAGAGGACTCTATCGACGAGTACATCTCCTATCGTGCCATCCAGCCTTCTTATGTGGCATATGAGAAGTTGAGCATCAACCAGCGCAACCTCACGAACTTTGACGTAAGGGAAATCTATAATAACATGTCTGTCAGCAATGAAGAGGTGGGTCAGTGCATCAACTGCCACTCTTACAAGAACTTCAAGACGGACAACATGCTTTTCCACATGCGTCAAGGATTTGGCGGCACCATGCTGGTGACGAATGGTCAACTGAAAAAGATTGATCTCAAGACAGAAGAGACACTCAGTGCCGGTGTGTATCCAGCATGGCACCCTACCCACAACCTTATTGCTTTCTCCACCAACAAGACAGGTCAGTCTTTCCATACGAAAGACTTGAACAAGATTGAGGTGCAAGACACTGAAAGTGACTTGATTCTCTACGATGTGGACAAGAACGAGGTAAGCATCATCTCTGAACTGGATGACGAACTGGAAGTGTTCCCGACTTGGAGTCCCGACGGCAAGAAACTCTATTTCTGCTCAGCACACTTCGAATATTACAACGACAGCATTGAGAAGTCGGCTGAGATGATTCAGCGATACAAGGAGGTGAAATACAGTCTCTATTCTGTGGATTTCAACCCTGACACGAAGAAGTTCGACAACGTGCAGATGGTATACGATGCCGCATCTGATTCTATCGACCAGAGTGTCACCCTTCCACGTGTGAGTCCTGACGGACGTTACCTCCTCTTTGCACAGGCTGCGTTCGGATGCTTCCACGTATGGCATGCCGATGCCGACATCTACATGATGGATTTGCAGACCAAGGAGGTGCAGAAGTTGGATGCCGTGAACAGTGACCGTTCGGAAAGTTACCCTACATGGTCGAGCAATGGCAGATGGATTATGGTCGATTCTCGACGTGATGACGGCAATTACACACGCCCCTACATCGCCTATTTCGACAAGAACGGCAAGGCGCACAAAGCGTTCCTGCTTCCTCAGCAAGACCCGAACTTCTACACGTTCTATCTGCGTTCGTTCAACCGTCCTGAGTTTATGATTGAACCTGTGAAGATTACACCACGTGAATTTGCTGCCAAGGCAAAAGAAGACGCCATCCCTGCCAAGTACGCGGCTCAATGAGAAAGTATCTGAAATACATCTATTTACTCGCCTTCATCACCGTTGCATACATCTTGTTGCCGGTGATGAATGCTGATTATCTGTACACTATCCAGGACAACAATGTCTTCATCAACGGACACACGTTCATGATGGACACCGTTCAACATGAGGGTGGCTGGTTTGCATGGGTGGCGCGCTATCTCACCCAATTCTTTTACCACCCTTGGTTGGGCAGCACCATCCTTATCCTCTTCTGGGTGGCTATCTACTGGGCGACCATTGGGATGTTTTGCATCAAAGACAAGTGGAGTTTTTTGGCACTGGTCATTCCTGCCATCCTGCTCTACCACCTGCTCGACTACGGCTATTGGATTTACTACGCCAAGGCACCAGGATTTCCCTTTCAACCCACCTTCTTGGCACTCTTCTGTTTGCTGTTCACATGGGGAGCCATGCTTCTGACTCGAAAGTTCAACATCAGTTGGAAATTGAAGGGACTCATAGTTGTCGGTCTGTTGGGTGCTGCCATTTACGTGAGCAATTGGTTGTGGCCCTCCTCACCCTGGCATTACAATTACAATTTCCGTCATTCCATCCTGACCACCCTCACCGACAAGAACTTCCGCCACGAACTGCGGATGTACCGTGCCTTAGACGAATTCCGCTTCGAGGATGTCTTCAGGGAGATGCCCCAAGATGGTGAGAATGCACCCACCAACCTTATGGTGCTCTACAAGAACTTAGCCTTGATGCACACGGGACAGATGGACAAGATGTTCGAAACGAACAACTGCGGCATCAAGCCCGATCTAAGTGACTCGCTGCACATACGCACCTCACAATTGGGTGCGCCGCTCATCTATTACCTGTTCGGGCAGATGAACTACTCTTATCGTTGGGCAATGGAGAATTCCGTACAATACGGATTGAGTTTCCGAAGTCTTAAGATGATGACCCGTACTGCCATTTTCAACCAAGAGTTTGAGGTGGCTGCCAAATACATTGCCTTGCTCAAAAGCAGCACTTTCCATCGACAATGGGCATTGGAGCATGAGGCATGGCTCATCAACAGCACCCACTTCTATCAGAGTCAGGAGTATCTGACGCTCTCTCCCCTACTCAACGACAGCAAAAACGCCCTCGATGGCGACGATGGCTTGTGTGAGCAATTCCTGCTGGAGTACTTCTCTGACTTGGATCATGCCAACACACCACTTTTGGAGGATGTCACGATGTGCATGTCGCTGTGGGCAAAGGACTATTACGCCTACTGCATTCATTTCTACGACTATGTGCTCAGGCACCCCAACAGCCCTATCCCTGCACTCTATCAAGAGGGAGCCATCCTGCTGGGCAATGCAGAGGAGTCGCCCATCACGTTGGAGAATTTCCGATTCGATGACTTCGTTGCCAACAAATACAACAGTTTTGCACAGGACTATCACCAACTCCAGCAACAAGGAGTGGACGAAAAGGAAATAGGCAAACGCCTGAGACCACTCTATGGCAACACGTATTGGTGGTATTACTATTTCTACAACGATTTCAACATCTACTAATTGACTGACTCTTTCTCAATATAAAATGAAGAACTTGATGACGATTGCCTTGCTGATGTTTGCCACTTTGAGCATCCATGCACAAGGCACAGTAAAAGACTATAAACAAGCCTTTTCCACAGGTAACAGATACTCGTGGAAAATGACGCATGGAAATGTGGCAGTCCGTCGTTCTTTCGATGGACCACAAGACCAGTTTATCTATTCCACCTACAATGGTGACAGCACCGTGTGGTACAAGGTGGATGCCAAGACTGGAACGAAGGAACAGACCACCAACCCCGACCTAAATCGTCGTCCACGTGGTAATTGGGGAGGTGTACGCAGTGATGGCTATCATCATTGGATGGAGGTGCGTGACGAGAAAGATGGACATGCTGAACATCCTGTGAATAAAGGTTCCTTTATGATTCATAAGGATAACAACCTCTACGTACAGAAAGGCAATGATGCGGAGAACGCAGTGCAAGTGACCACCGACGGTGTTGACACCTGTTACTACTCTTCTTGGGGACGCTGGTCAAAGGATGGCAAATACTATGCCACCGTGCTCATCAAACCAGCACCCAAGCACTATGTGACTTACACACAATCCTCCCCTGCCAATCAGGTGCAACCCATTTACACCACCTTGGAGTATGCCAAGCCAGGCGATTCGCTCAACTACCGCATTCCTGTGGTGGTGGATGTGGAGGCAAAGAAGACCATCTATCCGAAGAGCACCGCCCTGTTTGCTTCTCAGTATGAGGTGACGGCTCCTCAGTGGGATGACAACGGCAAGACGCTTACTTTCGAGTTCAACGAGCGTGGTCACAAGACCTACCGTGTATTGGAAATGGACTTAGAGGGAAATGTCCGCACCCTCATCGAAGAGAAGAACGACAAATATGTGGCTTACTCCCGCAACTATCGCCGAGACCTCGATGCTGACCATATCCTCTGGAAGAGTGACCGCGATGGACATGCCCATCTCTATCTCTATGACCGCAAGAAAAGTAAACTCTCTCAAGTGACCAAAGGTGACTTTTGGGTGCGTGAGGTGCAGGAAGCACAGATTGACGAAACGGGAAAGGGGTTCATTATATTCTCTGCCAATGGATTGAACTGCAAGAATATGGGTGTCGTCAAATCCAGTTTCGACGGTAAGATTCCCGAAGAAGACCCCTACAACATTCACTACTATCGTATTGACCTCGACGGCAAGAACTTTGTGGAACTCACACCCGAACGTGGCAACCATGAAGCCAGCTTCAGCCGTCAATGCGAGACGTCTTTCATCGACACCTACTCCACCATCAACCAGCCACCTGTGACGGTGTTGCGTTCCTCCTTAGACGGACATGTCATCTCTACCCTCGAAACAGCAGACATCAGCAAGTTGGAGAAAACAGGATGGCAGGCTCCCGAAGTGTTCGTGGCTCCTGGACGTGATGGCAAGACAGATATGTGGGGACTTATCCAACGCCCCTCCAACTTCGACCCCAAGAAGAAGTATCCAGTCATCGAATACATCTACTCAGGTCCTGGTGACCAGTACGTGCCCAAGAAGTTCACGCCTTGGCTCTATTACTTGCAAGATGTTGCCGAACTGGGCTTTATCGTCGTGCAACTTGATGCCATGAGTACTTCTTTCCGCAATCTTGACTTTGAGCAGGTCTGCTATAAGAACTTGAAGGATGCAGGTTTCCCCGATCGCATCGCATGGATCAAGGCGGCTGCCAAGAAATATCCTTACATGGACATTGACCGCATGGGCATCTATGGCAGTTCAGCAGGTGGTCAGGAAGCCCTCGGTGCCCTACTCTTTCACGGCGATTTCTACAAGGCTGCTTATTCGGCTTGCGGATGTCACGACAACCGCATGGACAAGATCTGGTGGAATGAGCAGTGGATGGGTTACCCAGTCGATAGTTCCTACATCGAGTGCTCCAACGTGGAGAACGCCAAGAACCTGAAAGGAAAGCTCATGCTTGTGGTCGGTGAGAAAGATGATAATGTTGATCCCTCCTCCACTTATCAGGTGGTCAATGCCCTCATCAAAGCCAATAAAGACTTCGAATTTATCCTTCTTCCAGGAGTGGGTCATACGATGGGCGAGAACTACGGCGAACACAAACGTGCCGACTTCTTCGTAAAGAATTTGTTGGGCGTGGAACCACCCGCATGGACAACCGTGCAGTAAACCATACCATCAATAACAAAAATAGGCAGAGTCTCTGCCTATTTTTCATTCCTTTAAGAAAAATTAACGCGCACCTTGTCACATTTCTGTCCATAGACACGTTATATTATATAAAGAGGCAAAAACTATACAAAATCATGAAAAAACTATTTTCAATTTTGATGCTGGTGCTGGCATGTGTGACGGCACAAGCACAAAAAAAGGTCGTATGGGAGAACCCGTCAGCTTTTATGGGAAGCTACAACTCTAAGTTTAAAATCAATCGGGTGGAACTGAAGGAGACGGAGATGGTGATGCACATCAGTGCGCACTATCCACCTCACAATTGGATTCGCTTTGACAAGAATTCATACGTGAAGACACCCGACGGCAAGAAATACGGCATCACAAGTGGCGTGAAGACCAACGAGACGGAGGCTGACCTGCAACTCGACTCGCTCTTCTGGATACCTGAGAGTGGAACGGCGAATCTGGCGCTGCACTTCAATCCCCTACCCTCAGACACGAAGCAATTTGACTTCACGGAGGGTGACTACAAGGAGGCATTCCGGTTCTGGAACATCTGCGACGCAAAGACAACGAAGAAGTTGCCATTGCCTGCTGAATGGCAGAACGTGAAGTATGCCAAAGACGAGATGCTGCCTGTCGCCAAAATCAACAAGGGTGTGGCTACCATCAAGGTGAAGATGCTGGGCTATCGACCTGAGATGGGCTTGGAGTTCTGGGTCAGCAGATTCGTTCCACTGGGTAAGACGGACTATTTCGAGAAAGTGGTTCCCTTTACGGAGGACGGCACTTTGACGATGGAGGTTCCCATGTGGCTGGCGCGTGAGGTGATGATTGGCGTGAATGGATTGGTGCGTGCGTACATCGTCATCGCCCCAGGAGAGGAGACAACCATCCTGATGAACGCCATCAACAGCGAGCAACCCATCCTCGCTTTCAAGGGTTTCCTTGCCAAGACCAACATGGACTTGGTGACAGAGCAGCTGAAGAACGATGAAACAGCACAGAAAGAACAACTCTACGAGGGCGTCTGCAAGTGCACCACACCAGAGGAACGGCTTGACTTTGTCAACAACACCCTCAAGAAGCGCGTGGCATACGCCAAGTCGTCAAAATACACCACGGCTGTCAAGGACTTGCTCTGCATGGATGCTGAAGCTGAGCACTTGCATTGGCTCACCAGTTTTGCGAATGAATTCACCACGCTGCAACTTCAATTGGGCAAGGTGAGAGTGGCGAACAATGCTGCAATCGACAGCCTCTACAAGGCCAACGCAGCGAACCTCACCTTCCCTGAAAGGAAGATGGAGTATGCCTTCCAATACATGAACGAACCAGGTTCCCCATGCAGCAAGGAATTTTGGAATATGCCTCTCTACTTCCTCGACAAGACGGCGGCAGAGAAGAACCCCTACAACTGTGACCTGCAGCGAGTGCCTTACGCCCTTGAAGGCAATGAAGAGGCACTCCAAGCCTTAGGCAAGGTAGAGAGCGAAGACTGCAAGCTGGTGGTTCGGGAGTATGAAGAGGAGCAGCAGGAATTGAAACGTCAACTCAATGAGCTTTCCAAGCAGATGGAGGCACAAAGTTCCGATGGTGTCTTCTACAAGAAATACGACGATGTGGCTCCTGAAAACATCCTGCAAACCATTCTCGACCTATATAAGGGCAAGGCAGTGCTCATCGACATCTGGGCCACATGGTGTGGACCCTGCCGTGCTGGCCACAAGGCGATGGAGCCGTTGAAGAAGGAACTGCAGGGCAAGAACATCCAGTTTGTCTATATCACTTCTGAGACTTCGCCGTTGGACAAATGGCAGGAGATGATTGGTGAAATTGATGGTTCCCACTTCTATCTGACGAGAGAACAGTATCAGTACCTCCTCAGTCACTATGAATCGGATGGCATCCCTACCTACGCTCTTTACGATGCACAAGGACAGCAGACGTACAAGCAAATCGGTTTCTCGGGCGTGGATACGTTCAAGAAAGAAATAGAGAAGGTCTTGAAATAGAGATAGAAGCAACGAAAAGATAAAAGGTCTGGGTCACACCATCATCATGGATGTAACCCAGACCTTTTCGTTCGCATAGAGCCATTGAAGGGACAGGTTTCCACGAACTTTGAAAAAACATGAGAGCAGGCGATTAACATGTGGCAAAAAGTCCGTACCTTTGCAGCCGAAAACGAGGAACAAAGCAATGGAACAGGACAACAGAACGAAAGAATTAGGCACGAAGCCGATTGGTGAACTGCTGATGAAGTATGCCGTGCCAGCGGTCGTGGCGATGACAGCATCGTCGCTGTATAACATGGTGGACCGCATGTTCATCGGACACATTCCCGAGGTGGGTACGCTCTCCCTCGGCGGCTTGGCAGTCACCTTCCCCATCATGAACCTGAGCGCCGCTTTCGGTGCGATGGTGGGTGTCGGAAGTTCGACGATGATATCCATCAAGTTGGGGCAGAAAGACTATGGAACAGCCGAACGGGTGTTGGGCAACCTTGTGTCGCTCAACGTCATCATCGGCATCCTTGTGGGTGTGCTCGGCCTCATCTTCATCGACCCGCTGCTGCTGTTCTTCGGTGCTTCTGAGAACACGTTGCAATATGCCCACGACTATATGTTCATCATCCTCTTGGGCAATGTGGTGACTCACCTCTATCTCGGCCTCAACGCCGCCCTGCGAAGCACGGGACATCCACACGTGGCGATGTCGGCAACGATTGCCACCGTCATCATCAATGCCATCCTCGACCCCCTCTTCATCTTCACATTCGAGCTGGGCATCAAAGGAGCAGCATACGCCACCATCATCGCACAGGTTGTGGCACTCATCTATGTGGTATCGGTTCTGTCGAACAAGCGAGACGTGATTCACCTGCATTCTGGCATCTACGGATTGCGGAAACAAATTGTGAAGCACATCCTTTCGATTGGCATGTCACCCTTCGCCATGCAGTTGTGCGCCTGCCTCGTGGTCATCCTTATCAACAAAGGCCTGGCCAAACATGGCGGTGACGTGGCGATTGCGGCATTTGGCATCATCAACAGCATCACCTTCCTCTTCATCATGGTGGTGCTGGGCATCTGTCAGGGCATGCAACCCATTGCCGGCTTCAACTTCGGGGCACAGCAGCCAGACCGCGTTGATGAAGTCTTGAAGAAAGCCATCATCCTCGCCACCATCATCATGACACTGTCATTCATCATGGGCGAGTTCTTCCCCGAATATCCCGTTGCACTTTTCACCGACGACCCAGCACTGGCAGACCTATCTGTGTCGGGCATGAAAATCATCGTCTGCATGTCGCCCATCGTGGGCTTCCAGATTGTGACGGGTAACTTCTTCCAGAGCATCGGCATGGCAAAGCGTAGCATCTTCATGTCGGTGAGCAGACAGCTGGTGTTCCTCGTGCCGTTCCTGCTTATCTTCCCAGAATTCTGGGGCACCAATGGCGTGTGGATCAGTATTGCTGCCGCCGATGGTGTAGCTGCCCTCACTGCAGGCTTCCTGCTTTGGCACTTCTACCGCAACAAAGCCAAGATTCATGCACCACGCACCCGAATGGGCAGCACACTGAAGCGCGTGTTCTTCCATAACCGAGTAACACCATAAAAAGACCGTGAGATATTTCATTTATTTATCCTACGACGGTGCACGTTATCATGGCTGGCAGATTCAACCCAACGGCATCAGCGTGCAGGAGGTGCTGAACAAGGCACTCTCCACCCTGCTGCGTGAACCCATCGAAGTGACGGGAGCAGGACGAACAGATGCTGGAGTGAACGCCTCGCTCATGGTAGCACATTTTGATAGTCAACAGACAACAGACAACGGACAACTGACTTATCGCCTCAACAAACTCCTTCCCTACGACATCGCCATTCACAAGATTGTACCTGTTAAGCCCGATGCCCACGCTCGTTTCTCTGCCACTTCGCGCACATATCATTATTATATCATCACAGAAAAGACTCCCTTCGAGCCTTCCGCGTACCGTTTTCCTCAACCACTCGACTTTGAGAAGATGAACGAGGCGGCACAAACTCTCTTCGACTACACGGACTTCACGTCTTTCTCAAAACTCCACACCGATGTGAAGACCAACAACTGTCGTATTATGTTTGCAAGATGGGAACAGGTGTCGCCCATCAAATGGCAGTTCACCATCACTGCCGACCGTTTCCTCCGCAATATGGTGCGTGCTATCGTTGGTACCCTTCTTGATGTGGGACGTGGCGTATTGACCATCGAGCAGTTTCGTGAAATCATCGAGAAGAAAGACCGCTGTTCCGCAGGTACATCTGTACCAGGCAACGCCCTCTTCCTCTCTGACATCACCTATCCAGAAGAACTCTTTGAATGATAAACGGTACATGACATTATGTGGTTAATCCTTGCATTTCTTTCCGCTTTTCTCCTCGGTTTCTATGATGTCTTCAAAAAGAAGTCATTGAGGGAGAATGCTGTCATTCCTGTGCTGTTGCTCAACACCCTGTTTTCATCGCTGATATTCCTGCCGTTCATCATTCTGTCGAGAGAAGGGGTGATTGCAGAAGACAGTATTTTCTACACCCATCAGTACGGTTGGGCAGAACACAAATACATCCTGCTGAAGTCACTCATCGTACTCGTCTCATGGCTCCTTGCCTACTTCGGACTGAAGCATCTGCCCCTCACCATCGTGGGACCTATCAACGCCACCCGTCCCGTGATGGTGCTCATTGGTGCCATGACTTTCTTTTCTGAACGGCTCAACCTCTGGCAATGGATTGGTGTCATCATCGCCATGATAGGACTTTACATGCTTTCGCGTTCCAGCAAGAAAGAAGGCATCAACTTCAAGCACAACAAATGGATTATCTTTGTGGTGCTTGCCAATGTGGTGGGTGCCATGTCAGGACTCTATGACAAGTTCCTGATGGCATCGCCCGAGAATGGTGGCGTGGGATTGGACAAACTTGCCGTGCAGTCGTGGTACACCTTTTATCAGTTCTTTCTGATGCTCGCCATGCTCTGTTTCCTGTGGTGGCCCTTGCGCCATGAAACCACCCCCTTCCGTTGGGACTGGTGCATCATACTCATCTCCCTGTTCCTCTCCGCAGCCGACTTCGCCTACTTCTATGCCCTCGGATTAGATGGTGCCATGATTTCCATTGTCTCCATGGTGCGTCGAGGCTCCGTAGTGGTCAGCTTCCTCTTCGGTGCAATGGTGTTCCGCGAGAAGAACCTCAAATCCAAACTCATCGACCTGCTCCTTGTCCTGCTATCCATGATGTTCCTCTTCATCGGCAGCCGTTGATGCTCTAACTCGACGCTCGAAGGTAGGATTTCACCACCGTTGGCTACGCCGAACGTAGGCTGCATCTCGGAAATAAAAAATAAAAATTTTTATTTTGTATTTCGCTCGATTTGCACTACCTTTGCACCCGATGACAACAATATTAATCATAGGACTGTTGATTCCGCTGCTGGGCACGATGCTCGGTTCTTCCTTCGTCTTTTTGATGAAGGATGAGATGCCTATACGTTTGCAGAAAGCATTATTGGGTTTTGCGTCGGGTGTGATGGTGGCGGCATCGGTATGGTCGTTGCTCATACCTGCGATGGAGATGGAAGCGAGCAAAGGCGCGTGGGCTGTGTTGCCTGCGACTGTGGGATTCCTGTTGGGTATGGGATTCCTGCTGCTGATTGACGAACTGACTCCACACTTGCATATCGGCACGGACAAGCCAGAGGGTATGCGTTCACATTTGTCGAAGACTGCGATGTTGGCTTTGGCTGTCACTATCCACAACCTGCCCGAAGGAATGGCAGTGGGCGTGGTGTTTGCA
>JBGUGM010000047.1:0-1650 GCA_045111535.1 Bacteroidaceae bacterium | reverse complement strand
CCTCAGTTCCTTCACTCACCATCTTCCACCTCATGGGACAGCACGTTAACTATCGCATCAGATGCCCCAAGAAGAAGATGAAGTTCTTCCCTGAAGACTATGACTGTCCGCAGAATACTCAGAAGGAGAAGCGAAACATAGCCTATTACGACTGTGCCGTATGGTACAATGACTCTGTGGTTGGTGCTATCGTTGACCGTTTCAAGAAAGATGATGCCATAATCATCTACTTCCCTGACCACGGCGATGAGGTTTATGGTCCTGGTTCTCTGCATCATTGCGGACGAAACCACACTACGAACAACACAAAGAACATTGCCCAACAGGAGTATGAGATACCGATGTGGTTCTATTGCACGGCGAAGTATGCCAAGAGGCATCCTGACGTGGTGACTGCAATTAAGCAAGCAAAGAACAAACCATTCATGACCGATGCAATGTCGCATCTGCTCCTCGGTTTGGGTGGTATTAAGTGCAAGGCATATCGTCCTGAACTTGATTTGCTCAGTCCTCAGTATAACGAAAAAAGGCAAAGACTGATGCAACATCTTGTGGATTATGATGAAGTAGTAAAGAGTAAATGATTAAAATAAGCAAAACGGAGTCACAGGCGATGCGTGGAATTGCCATCCTCGCCATCGTGCTACACAACTACTGCCATTGGCTTGGAAAGATGGTGCAGGAGAACGAGTATCAGTTCTCGGTGCGTAACGTCCGACGGCTGATGGTCGAGGTGGCTCATCCATCTTGGGAACTCATTGCCCATCTCATTTCTTTCTTTGGACACTATGGCGTGCCTGTGTTCGTCTTCCTTTCAGCCTACGGACTTGTGATGAAATATGAGAAGTCACAATCAGTAGCGGAGAGTACCAAGGAGTTCATTTGGAAGCACTATAAGAAACTGTTCCTGATGATGGTTGTGGGTTATTCCGCTTACGTCATGGTTGACTATATGACACCTGGACCACGCCGATACGAGTTCTGGAACGTAGTGGGACAGTTGGGTATGTTCAGCAATTTCTACAGAGACCCCGACCATGACATCTGGCCAGGTCCTTACTGGTATTTCGGGTTGATGGTGCAGATATATATAATGTATCGCTTGGTGTTCTATCCCCAAAAACTACAGAAGAATAAGTGGCTTGTCGGTGGATTGTTCGCTGTCACCCTCCTTGCCCAGTTGTTCTTCCTGCCCGAAGGTTTGGCACTTCAATGGTATCGCTATAATGTGATGGGTTCTCTCCCTGTCTTCATCGCAGGACTGTTGTTTGCCCGACACAACCGATTCTCCGAACCACCACGCACCACATACGCATTCCTTGCCATTGCAAGCACGGTATTGATATTCACGCTAAGCCTATGGTTCACAACGTGGATTATCGTTCCGTTCTTCATCTGCATTGGTACGGTGGCTATCGTGAAAGTGATACCCCAATCTCTTATGAATATCCTTTCGTGGGTTGGCAGTATCTCCGCTTCTATGTTCGTGTGCCACCCAATCACCCGTAAGGTTATAATCCCAATATCCCGCCACGGCGACCTCTTTGCAGGGCTATTGCTCTATCTCGTTGCCACTATTGTTTTGGCAATGGTTTTCTCCCGCTTTTTTTCGCCGGGCCCGGCGAAAAAGTAATTAGGCGGTAATTCGTA
>JBGUGM010000046.1:0-9993 GCA_045111535.1 Bacteroidaceae bacterium | reverse complement strand
AATGTGGCAGGGTCGAATATCGCCAATATCGCGTTAATTCTGGGTGTTTCGGCATTGATTCATCCATTGCCTTCGCAACGTATGATGATGCGGGTGGACATCCCTTTCATGCTATTTGCCATGGTGTTGTTCATTGTGGTTGCATATACGGGAGAGACTATCCAGCGTTGGCAAGGTGTTGCGATGGTGCTGATTCTCGTGGGTTTCATCTCGTGGGAAGTCTATAACTCTCGTAAGCAGGTAAAACAGGAACAAACGGAGGAGGTGAAGCCTTCGATGCCGCTGTGGCGTGCCATTTTGTACGTGGTGGTGTCGCTGGCAGCGATGGTGTATGGTGCTGACCGTCTGATTGAGGGCTCGAGTGCTATTGCGATGGAGTTGGGTGAGTACTTTGGTGTGGCGAAGGAGGAGATGGAACGCATCATTGGTTTGACAGTGGTGGCTGTGGGTACATCGCTGCCAGAACTGTTTGCCTCAGTAATGGCGGCTCGGAAAGGCGAGACTGACATGGCTGTGGGCAACATCATCGGGTCGGTGTCGTTCAACGTCCTCTCGGTGGTGGGTGTGGCAAGTGCCATTACGCCGATACAGAATGCGTGGGAGCCCTTTGCTATCGACTACGTGGTGATGATTGGATTGGGAGTGCTGTTGTGGCTTTTCTTGCGGACGCACCGCAAGATTGTGCGCTATGAGGGCGCTATCCTGCTCATCATCTATTGCCTTTACATCGCGAAAACGCTGATGGTGTGAGAGTAGGGGTGTGCGCTGATGGTTTCAAGACAGATTTACTAAACCTAATAATATCACAGATTTATGGATGCAATTGGATTAATCGTGATGGTGGTGGTGATTGCCATTGTCATAGGAGGAGTAATTGGCTACGTCAAGACGCAGCGCGAGCTGGTCGATATGGACGAGAAATGCAAGAATGCGCTGAGTCAGATTGAGGTGCAGCTCAATTCGCGTTGGGATGCGCTGATGTCGTTGGCAAAGGCTGCCACCGCATATGCCCAGCATGAGGCGGAGACCCTCGCTTCCACCATTGCTGCACGTCGTGGCGTGGAGATTCATACTGCTGCCGACGTGAACGAGCAGCAGGACGCTTTCTCCGAAGTGCTGAGCCGTTTGATGGCAGTGAACGAGTCCTATCCTGAGTTGAAGGCTTCGGGGCTGTATGAGAAGACGATGAGCAGCATCAACGCGTATGAGGAGAACGTGCGCATGGCTCGCATGATCTACAACGACACCGTGACACGCTTGAATCGCTATGTGCGTCAGTGGCCCTCAAGCATGGTGGCTGGTCAGTTGCACTTTGTGGAAAGGGAGTATTTGACGGCTGACAACAAGGGTAAGAAGGAAATGCCAGAATTGTTCAGCTGATGAAGAAAAGACTGATCATAGGGTTGATGGCTCTGATGGGCATGATGGCTCTTCCCACCTATGCCCAACATCAGATTGACTCGGTGTTTATCCTGGTGAATCTGATGGATGACGGTAGTGCCCGTGTGCGGGAACGCCGTGATTGCCAGATGAGTGATCAAGGTACGGAGGGTTTCATCACGTTCAACAACATGGGTGACATCGAGGTGAAGGACCTGGAGGTGTTCGACGAGGAAGGTGTTGACTATGAGGTGGAAGAGGAATGGGACGTGAATCGCAGCCGTGAGGAGAAGACGAGACGTTGTGGTTATCACCGTACCTCCGAAGGTGTGGAGGTTTGCTGGGGTATTGGCAAGGCAGGAAAGCGCAGTTACTATATCTTTTACACGCTGACGAACCTGGTGAAGTCCTACGACGACTACGACGGTTTCTGCCATTCGTTCTATGAGGCAGCCAATTCGCCAGCGGGATTTGCCATGGTGAATGTCATCATGGACGTCGATTCGCTCAGTAAGAAGGATGCACGGGTCTGGACCTTCGGCTATGACGGCTGGAAGGGACACGCCAGCAACTATGTGTGGGCAAGGACGGAAGATGGGAGTCCGATGCGCAACGGCGATGCGGTCATCATCCTGATGGAGATCCAGAAGGGACTGCTGCATCCTGCTGTCACGAAGGAAGGCTCGTTCAAGGAACTGGTGAAGCGTCCTGCCTTGGCGGATAGTGAATACGATATTGAAGTGGCAATGGGCGACACCCTCGACGACGGCACTTTGCGCAGTTCGCTGATGGGTGGTGAGATAGGTACAGGACACGAAGGTGCGATGCCTGCCAATCTCTCTTTCTCTTCTGAAGATGATGGTGGTGGCTTCAACTGGGGACTGATTGGCGGTTTCCTCCTCATTATAGGACTTATCGGTTGGGCTGCCAAGGGGACGATTGCGTCAGACTTTGCTTTCAAGAAGCGTCAGAAGCAGCGATTTGCAGACCTGATCCAATTGATGGGTGGCAAGAAATGGGACGAACTGCCTTATTGGCGTGAACTGCCCATGCAGGGAAATCTGCTCGGGTCGAGTGCCGTGCTGGCTGCCGTGATGCATATTCTCAGGCTCTCGCACAATAACCCCATCAAGGGAGTGGAGTTCAGTGTACAACATCTCTACGAGGCATTCATCCTCCGTATGTTCTACAAGGGTGGCATCCGTCTTGACTACGATACTGACAAGCACGGCAAGACCCGTCAACTTTTCCGTATCAACGAACCCGTGAAACCAGAGAAACAGCCCAATCTTGATGTAACGAAAGACTCGACTACTGATACCATTCATGTACTTTATGGTGCACGTCGCCGTGCGGTGGAGTCGCAGTATAAGGGCTTGATGCACGATGATGGCATCCAGTATATGTTGCAAGACCTGCTCTATAAGGCGGCAAACGATGACCATCTCTTGCAACCCGACGAGTTGAGGGGTTATGTAAACAAGAATCTTGAACGGTTGCGCCCCATGGCGGACGCACTCTATACGGTGGCAGACTCTCGCAAGGATGATTCCTCTCTCCAAGCCGACGAGGTGCAGCAGGTGGTGGGCTTCGTCCATTATCTCAAGGACTTCTCGTTGGTCAGCGAACGCCACATCGAAGAGGTGAACCTCTGGAAAGAGTACCTCGTCTATGCTTCCTTCTACGGCATTGCCGACCAGGTGCGCACGGACATGAAGAAGGTGGCACCCGACACCACCAAACTCGATCAGTTGATTCCGCCACATCAGGTGGTGCAGGACTTCAAGCCCATCACGACAGCACTTGCCAGTAGCCTCCTCACTGCATATAAGTACGAAACTGCCTACGAGCGTGAACAGCGACAAGCCTCCTACAGCAGCGGCTCGTCCAGCAGTAGTTCTCGCAGTTACTCCAGCAGTAGCGGCGGCAGCGGACACAGCAGCTACTCTGGCGGTGGTGGTCACTCTGGTGGCGGTGGCTCAGGTTTCAGATAAAAAAGTAATAACGAAATTACGTTATGACGAAATAACTCTAAACATAATAAGATGATGGATATAGAAAGAATTGTTGAAGGCCCATTGAAAACTTGGCTCGTGGGTCTGTTGATAGTGGTAGGTGTGAGTGTGGGAATTTTTGTTTTCACTCCTTCACCGCCAGACTCTGTTGTTTCGCTCAGTGATGCTGGTGACACGATTGCCACCATTGCCGCTACAGCATGCGGGATACTCTGCTGTCCAGGATTCTTGTGCATCTTCATCAAGAAGTGGCGTTTTCCTTTGCTCATCATTGTATCGTTCGTGCTGCTGCTGTTCCTGTCGGCAGTGTGCATTGATCACGCCTACAATAACCTGAACTACGCCTTCTCGAAGGACAAGTCACCTGTGGAACGCCCCTGTGTCATCACGCATCACAAGCACAACAAAGTCATGAGCACCCATCAGGATCACCGTACGGGCAAGGATGTATTTGGCAATGAAAAGGAGTATGTAACAGAGCGTACAGAGACTACTGACCAGTATGAACTGAAGTTTCGTTTCCTCGATGGTGACCAAAAAGAACTTACGATTAGTCGCGACAATCCTTTTGAATTCTACAATCGTGTGTATGAGGGTGACACTTGTGTAGCATACATTCTCACAGGTGCTTTTGGGATAGATTATGTACAGGATATGCTTGTAAAGAAGAGAGCACGTTAGCTACTCCAGAGTTTTTGGGAACAAGAATTCATCCAATCTAAAAGGGATTTGACCACCAAGGTCAAATCCCTTTCATTATTCCTTCTCGCTACTCTGCTTTTGTCTCTCTTCCATGAAGGAATTCCTAACCAAAACCTTTCTACTACTTATTAAATACCTTTACACTTATCGATAACCTAATCTTTTCCTGATTTCTTTGAACTAACCTTATTATCATATATTAACTAGCTCTGCCTTCGTGATGGGGATTCTCTGTTTTTATGAAAAGTTTGGTTCCTCTGTTTTCTTGCTTAGTGTTGTTGTGCTTTATAGGGTAACTCTGTCTTTGGTTTCTTACTGTTGTTCAGCCAACTTTTCTGTAAATTTTGACTCCCGTCACTTCAAGAGGTTATCACTAATCCCTTGAAGGTTCGGGAGTCTACCTATTTCCATTAAAAACTATTCCGAATTATTGGACTTATCCGTTGGGGATGTTATGAATTACTATTTACTACTGTTTTACAAAGATTTGGGCAAAATATTGGACTAAGCCCTCTTCGAAATTTCTTTATTGTTTTTTAGGAACAATTTACAGGTTTGCTGTGAATTTCTAATATATGTGATTTAATGCTAAAATGGTCCGGATAATTATCTGGATGCGAGAACGTTCGCATTGATGTCGCCTGAGAAGCGGTTGTCCTTCCAGTTACCTGCAATCACCTTACCCGTTGCGGTAGTGTAAGTGCCGACACCGTTACGCATATCCTCTTTGAACTGTCCTGTGTAAGTTGCACCTGAAGCCCATACGAATGTTCCCTGACCCTCGATATAAGAGTTGCAGAACTGACCTTCATAAACGTTACCGTTTGCATAGGTGTACTTGCCAAGACCTTCCTTCTCGCCGTTGACCCACTGACCTGCATACACGTCACCGTTGTTGTGATAGTATGTGCCGTAGCCATTGCGCTGGTTATTCTCGTAGTGACCTACATACTTGTCACCGTTAGCTGCTGTGAAGACGCCTTCTCCTACACGTACATCATCAACCCATTCGCCTTCGTATGTGTCGCCATTAGCCCATGTGAGCTTGCCATGGCCATTACGCTTACCGTTCTTCCACTCACCCTCGTAAGTGTTGCAACGATCTGCATAGAACGCGCTACCGAAACCTTCCTGCTTGCCGTCCTTGAAGTCACCCTGATAGATGTCACCATCCACCCATGAGTAACGTCCATAGCCGTCCATCTGGCCATTTACGAAGTTACCTTCGAAGCGGTCGCCGTTTTTCCACTCATAGACGCCCTTGCCGTGCATTTTACCGTCTTTCTTGTTGCCGGTATATTTGCCCGCGTTATTCAAATCAGGATTTCTCTGAGCTGCGTCTTCCTGTCCCTGTGCCATGATGCTGTTGTAAGCACCGAATGACAAGAATGCTAAAACTGTTAAGATGAACTTCTTCATAACTATGCCCTTTCTTTAAGTAGTTATTGATTTTTTTATGTTGTTTAATTAGTCTCCGAAGAGAATTTTGGTTGTTTTTGAATTGTTTTTATGTTGAGTCTTGCAACATTTTTGTTGTTTGACGTTGCAAAGTTATCCGTTTTGTTTCCTTTTTCCAAATAAAAAATACAAAAAAACACAGGAAAAATAAAAAAAGTTGCATTTTGTGGTAATTGTAGCAAATTTATATCCAATAATGATAATAATCAGTGTCTACAATTGGTATTTCGGAAACATAACAGGGCTTATTTTGTAGATTGACACAAAAACGGATTAGAAAATCGGTTACTTTGGAGTGTCCGGTGTGGGATAGTTGACGTAATTTGTGGAACGTGTAACACGGGAGGAGACAAAACCGGACGCTTTGTGTTTCCGGTTTTGTCTCCTTCTTGGTATATGTGATGTATTAAAATGTTTCCTTTTGTGCTTCTCGTGATACGGTTAATAACGTTTCCTGACATGCGTTCATCCCTCTATTTGTGGGATGTCTTCAATGTCTGTGATTGAAGGCAATGGGTTCTTGTCGCTCTGTTTCGCTCCCAACTTCTGGAGTTTGGCGCAAGTTGTCAAGATGCTCTGACCAGTGGGGGCGAGTTTGTTCCCTCCTTCCTCATAGGCTTGGGTGGCACGTTTGAGTGCTTGACCGATGGCATCATATTTCTTCATAAATTGTCCTACACGTTCCAACATCTCGTTAGCAAGGGCATATACTTTCTCGTGATTTTGTGCTTGAGCGATCTGTGTCCAAGTGAGATTGATGATGCGAAGAGCAGCAAAAAGTGTTTGCTCGTCAGCGATGAATACATTTTGTGCCATAGCGTTCCTCCATAAATCGGGTTGTGCATTAAGGGCAGTCCAAAGTGCACCGGAGTGGGGGACAAACATGATGACATAGTCCATCCGTGCCTTAGGAGGTTTAATATAAGCAGAATAATCTTTTGTGGAAAGTTCGCGGACGTGTGCCTTGAGACTGTCGATATGTGCTTTGAGCAATCGTTTGCGCTCTTCTTGCGTGTTGGCATTGGCATAATCCATGAAGGCGGTAAGAGAAACTTTTGAGTCAATGATGACTTCGCGGCGCTGGTCAAGGTGCAGAATCACATCGGGACGCATCGTAGAACCGCTTTCTGTGTGGATGATGTTTCCTGCTGCATCGCGAATATAAGCCTGGGTATCATAGTGAATGCCGCGTTTCAGTCCTTGGCTTTCCAACAGCTCGTCGAGGATGGTCTCTCCCCAGTCGCCTTGTACGCGGTTGCCTAACCGGAACGTGCGGTTCAGTTCGTCGGCACTCTTCATCGCAGCTTCACTCTGCCGCATCATATTTTCGATATTTGCTTTCATCTCACCGCCCATTTGTGTCTGCTTCTCCGTATTTTCTGCCATCACCTGTTTCATCTGGTCAATGGTTTCTCGTAGTGGATTGACGATTTGTCCAAGATTTTGATTGCTGGCGTCGGCAAATTCTTTCTGTCGTTGCTTTAACATCTCGTCAGTTGCCACCTTCATCTCAGCAGAAACCCTTGCAATGGTCTCGTCAAACTTACGTTGTTGGGTGCTGAGTGCTTCTTGATGCACGCGTTCTTTCTCATTGAGAGCATTCTGGTATGCCCGCTCTTTTTCTTGTATGAGCGTCGTTGCTTTTTCTTTCTCCGTGTTCAATTGTGATTCCAGCACACTGACTTGAGCAGCCACTTTTCCATGCTTGTTCTGCAAAATCAGCGCAGTGATGAGTGCACCGACCAGGGCACCTGCCAAGATGGCGATGATAATGATAAATGTTTCCATGCTATTTACACATTATTAATATATATAATGCAAATGTACGGAAAATTTTTTATTCCCGAATAGATTTTCCGCAGAAAAAACGCCCCTGCGTTATGCAGAGGCGTTATCGGTATCCTTATCTTCGATGTTTAGAACATGGCCTTGTAGTCTTCGCAAGGCTTGAAGTATGGAATCTTGTGGGCTGGAACAACCACAGACTTGTTTTCCTTGATAAGACGACCTACTTTTGCTGCACGTTCCTTAGTTGTGAATGTGCCGAAGCCACGGAGGAAGATGTCCTCGCCGTTAGATGTCTTGTCCTTGATGACCACCATCATGGCCTCTACTACTTTGAGAGCTTTCTCTCTCTCAACTCCAGTCATTTTGCTGATCTCAGCAACGATTTCTGCTTTAGTCATAGTTTTATTATCGATTTTTATTGTTTGATTTGCCTTTTTTATTTTGCGGATGCAAAGTTAGGATAAAATGTCTAAAACACAAAGAGATAGCGAATTTTTTTTTTTATTTTCTGTGTATTTTTTGAATTTTCCTTGAAGGACACCATTCAAAAAGGCATTCTAAGAGGAAAGGCATAGATATTTTGCCCATGACATCAGGCGTCGATGGCGTACATAACGCAGATTGTGCTCGTTGGCATAGGCCTCACGCTCGAGGCTAATGTTGTAGTATGCCTTTTCTGGTTTGAATCGATACTGCACCAAGCGCACTAAGTACTCTATGCCATACCACAGAAAGAATCCTATGAATCCCATCTCCCATTGTTGGAAGGTGTGGATGACCTCGTGATTGATTTCATGCGCTTCCATCCTGCCCCATCTCCGTTGCACGAAGATGATACCGAAAAGATTGAGCCCGTGATAGGAACCGAAAGGAATGAAACGGTTGTAGATGACTTTCATGACTGCAAAGTTAGTGATTTTCCCCTTGAATCTCATACAGAAGTTATGTAAATCGCGGATTTTTTCGCTTGAGAGGTGTTTTTTTGCAACCTCTGGCATAAGACTCAATATTTTTCTGTATCTTTGCATACGAATTTTATCAGATACTAAAAAAAACAAGCAAGGACGGATATGGACTACTCCAAGTACTTCAGGAAAGGCGGGTGGGCTGCCGCAGGCAGATACTACGCCATGCATCCAAGCAAACTCAAGGAACTTTTCGCCTCTGCCAAGAAGTATGCCACCAAGGATGGACTTATGGCAGTGAAGGACGAGTTTCTCTTCATTTGCCAGTACATTCGTGATGTGTTTACTGGTAAGTACACGGAGTATAACTTCCTCAACCTCACAGTCATTGTCGGTGCGCTCGTTTATGTGGTCACGCCTGCTGACATCATGCCAGACTTTATGCCCGCCATCGGACTCATCGACGATGCTGCCATTCTCGTGTGGGCAACCCATGAATTTGCTGACGAGCTGGATCGCTACCGTTTCTTCCTCGGACGCCGTCAGCGCGAAGAGGATGCCAAAGCAGCTGCTGCGAGGGCACTTGAGATTGAGGACATCGACTTTGAAGAAATTCCGCCCAACCAGATAGGATAAGAACATTATAAGCCCATGAGCGAAACCATCAAACTTGCCATTTTCGTTACAGGAAGCGGCACCAACTGCGAAAACATCATCCGCTACTTCTCTGACAAGCCAGAAGTGGAGATACCTATTGTTGTGTCCAGCCGAAGCGATGCCTATGCACTTGTGCGCGCTGAGCAACTCGGAGTGCCCACCGCAGTCATCACGCGCCAGCAGTTTGCTGATGAGCCTCGGCTTGTGATACACACAGTTCGTGGATGTGACTATATTATCCTCGCAGGCTTCTTGCCTAAGATACCTACATATCTCATTGACCAGTTCCCCAACCGGATTATTAATATTCACCCAGCCCTATTGCCTAAGTTTGGAGGAAAGGGGATGTGGGGACATCATGTGCATGAAGCGGTCAAGGCTGCTGGTGAAAAGCGTTCTGGTATCACCATCCACTTTGTCAATCCGGAACTTGACGCAGGCGAACACATCGCTCAGTTCTCTGTTGAACTCTTACCCGATGATACGCCAGACGATATTGCAGACAAGGTGCATCAGCTCGAAATGAAGCATTACCCAGTTGTCATTGAGCAGGTCATCAAGAATAATATTGTGTGAGTTTAAGAGGCTTAATTGCTTTCATTTGATAGCGTAATTTATTGCAAATTTACTGTCTTATATAGACATTTGGTTAAAATTGAACGAAAACTAGCTTTTTCGTTCAATTTTAACCTTTTTGCCCCTTTCTGTTCAATATTACACATTCGATACGGCAACACACGCTGATGCAATACGGCAAGACAACGTGGTTCATGTGGGGAACACAAGAGAGAGCATGTGGAAGTCACGTTGTAGATGGAATGGAAGTTTCAATCTATGACAGAAGACTGAAGGAGAGGGAAGCGCCATTATTCCTTTGTATAAATAACGTGAATTCGTCGAACCCACGTTAAATAGAGCCGAAAAAGGGGAAATTTCACCATAAAAGCCTTTTTTTGGTGAAAATTTACCACATAACCGTACTCTGGTCAAACGGTAAAATGGTCAAATGGTAAAATATAGCATAACAACATAAAGACAAATCAGGAAGCATGTCCAATGGGCATGCTTTTTTTGTGTATAATCTCACT
>JBGUGM010000045.1:0-2089 GCA_045111535.1 Bacteroidaceae bacterium | reverse complement strand
GAACAGATGAAGATGATTTTCGTGTTCTCATCACATGCCGCCAAGAGTGCATCGGGATCAATGTCGTAGTTCTCATCCAATGACACCTTGCGATACTCCACATCATTCACATCGGCACATACCTCATACATGCCATAAGTAGGGTCAATCGCCACCACATTATCCTTACCTGGACGGCAAAAGATACGATATGGGAGGTCAATGGCCTCATCGCTACCATTGCCCAAGAAGATGTTATCTACAGGCACTCCTTTCATGGGTGAGATAGCCTGTTTCAGTTCCTCCTGCAAGGGGTCAGGATAGCGGTTCACGCCGTTGGGATAAGGGTTCTCGTTGGCATCGAGGAAAGCGTCTGCCTTCACACCCTTAAACTCGTCGCGGGCGCAACTATAGGGTTTGAGCGCCCAGATGTTGGGACGCACTAATTCTTGTAAATTCTTCATAATGATTGAATTCTTACAGTCATTGCATTCTTGTGAGCATCCAACTGCTCTGCCTCAGCCATCAGTTCGACAGCACGACCAATGGAGCGGATGCCCTCTGCTGACAATTCTTGGAAAGTAATCTTGCGGCAGAACGAATCGAGGTTCACACCGCTATACGCCTTGGCATAGCCCGATGTGGGCAACGTATGGTTGGTGCCTGAGGCATAGTCTCCGGCTGACTCACATGAGTAGTTGCCAAGGAACACACTACCTGCATTCACCACCCTATCAGCAAATACCTGATAATCCTTGATGGCAAGAATCAGATGCTCTGGCGCATATTCGTTCGTCATCTCCACCACTTCTTCCATGTCTTTCACAATGATGAGTTTAGAGTACTGCAACGATGTCTCCGCAATCTCCTTGCGGGGCAACAATGCCAACTGACGAGTCACTTCTGCATCCACCTTCTCAGCCATGGCTTCAGATGTCGTGATGAGAATCACCTGTGAATCCAAACCATGCTCTGCCTGAGAGAGCAAGTCAGCAGCCACAAATACGGGATTTGCCGTATCGTCTGCCACCACTGCCACTTCCGAAGGACCTGCTGGCATATCGATAGCCACTTCATGCAGACTCACTTGCTGCTTGGCTGCCATCACAAATTGATTACCAGGACCGAATATCTTGCTCACCTTCGGCACAGATTCCGTACCATATGCCATGGCGCCAATCGCCTGCACACCACCAGCCTTGAAGATTTTGCTGACACCAGCCACCTTCGCAGCCATCAGAATGGCAGGATGCACCTTACCCTCACGGTTCGGAGGGGTGCAAAGCACGATTTCCTTGCAGCCAGCAATCTTGGCAGGTGTCGCCAACATCAGCACCGTAGAGAACAAAGGTGCCGTACCTCCAGGGATGTAAAGACCCACCTTCTCAATCGCCACAGACTTCTGCCAGCACACCACACCTGGGGCCGTCTCCACCTTCTCCCCTTCAAACTTCTGCGAGGCATGGAACTTCTCGATATTGGCATGAGCCAACTTCAAGGCTTCCTTTAAGTCATCAGACACAAGTAACTCAGCCTCAGCAATCTCTTCTTCTGAAACAGCCAAGGACTCGAGCCTCACCTTGTCGAATTTCTCTTCAAAGACTTTCACCGCAGAGTCGCCATACTGCCGAATCTGGTCAAGCACAGTTTGCACCGTCTCACGCAGTTCGGAAGCATCACGATGTGGACGCTCCAAAAGTGCGCCCCACTCTGCCTTACTGGGATATTTTATGATGTTCATTACAGTATCATTTTCTCAATCGGTGTCACCAAAATGCCTTCTGCCCCGAGAGCCTTCAATTGACCCACAATCTCCCAGAAGTGCTTCTCGTCCAACACAGCGTGTACAGAGCACCAATCTTCGTCTGCCAATGGAATGATGGTCGGGCTCTTCAAACCAGGCAACACCTTCACAATTTCAGCCAAACGAGCCTTAGGTGCATTCATGCGAACATATTTCTTATCTTCGGCAATCAGCACGGAGTTGATACGAAACAGGAGGTCTTCCAGAATCTCCTTCTTTTCAGCATCCAGATTCTTGTTACCAATGAGCAATGCCTCACTCTGCATCACCACTTCCACTTCCTTCAGGTTGTTGCTGACGAGCGTA
>JBGUGM010000044.1:0-1632 GCA_045111535.1 Bacteroidaceae bacterium | reverse complement strand
TGCCTGTGAAGACAATGGAGGAGTATCTGAACGAGAGAAATGCACCTCAGCACGTCAGTCGTTTTCATGCTGTGAGAAACGGCAACGATGAGGAGAAGAAGCGCCTCATTCAGTTTAACTATACGATCTATCCTCCTGAAGTAGAGACTCCATTGAGGGGGTACAGGATTCCGAGTGACACGTTCTGTCTGGATATTGACTGTGCAAGCAAGGATGAATCTGATAAGTACGTAAGGACTATCATTGATACTTTCGACCTATCAGTTGTGATGATGGTTGAGAGGACTGCGCACTATGGTCTGCACGTTGTATTCAAGCGTGAATATGGCAAGACGATATTGGAGAGTCAGGTGCGTTATGCGCGTCTCATAGGGTGCGAAATGGATACGAATGCCAAGGATCTGCAACGTGTGTGGTATGGTTCGACTAATGAGGAGGACGAGCTTATCTATATTAATCCTTCGCTCTTTGAGCTGAGCTGGGATAGGGAGAAAGCGGAGGCAGAGGTTGAGATTCTCGACCATCGCACAAGGGCAAGGCTTGATGATGTGCCGGAAGAGGCGAGGAGGAGTGAGAAGCATTTTAGGCCTACCCCACAACCTACAACCCCTTTCCTGCCCGAAGGGCATCCTTCCCCCGTGGAGGGGGAAGGGGATAGTAATGGCGTTGAAAAGACCGACGAGAAAGCCTCGCAGCGAGAAAGCGTAACTTCCTCCTCGCCCCTTGGGGAGAGGATGCCCGAAGGGCAGGTGAGGGGCTGTGGCTGTGGCTCGGTTTCGGGCTTCCAAAACATCCCTTTCTCCACCATCATTGCAAAATACTGGGAGATGTTCAACGAGGGGAAGGAACCAAGTGAGGGTAGCCGTAATGTGCTGACTTATGAGCTGGCTATGACTCTGCGACCAATCGTTGATTTCAAGCCAGAGGAGGTGATGAAGATTGTGCCTAACTATGGGCTTCCTGAAGATGAATACAGGCGCACGATAGAGAGTGCTTGCAGTCAGCCGGTGAAGGGTATGCCGTACAGATTGAGGCAGGTGCTGAAGGCTATCAGGGAAGAGATGAACATGCGTAAGATCTATGGTGGAAGCACGGAGAAAGGCGTGGAAGGAACTATCCCGTCTCGACCAGAACAGATGCCTGATTTTCTTTCTCTTGTCTCTTCAAAAGTGCCGATGAAATATAAGGCGATGGTGGAGGAGGCGGTATGGCCTGCTATCTGCGCACACTTGCGAGGCGTGAAGTTCAAGTATATTGATGGTGTGGAGCATGAGGCAAATATCTGCTCTCCTCTGATTGCACGTCAGTCGAGTGGTAAGGGCTTGATAAACCAGCCTATCGAGGCAATTCTTGCCGACATCACAGCCAAGGACAGGGAAAGTGATGCAAGGGAAAGGGAATGGCGAAAGCGTAATCAAGGTAAAGCCACGTCGAAGGACAGGCAGCCTCGCCCTGACGACATCTGCATCCAGAGACTTGACGATGACCTGACAAGTGCTTGTCTGGCACAGGCTCTTATTGATGCCGAGAACAACGGAGGCAAGCGTGTGATAACGAAGGTGGATGAAATTGAGATGCTCAACAAGGTGGGCAATGGCAGGAATGAGACTGTCGGCTTGCTTGTTCGCTACG
>JBGUGM010000043.1:0-4872 GCA_045111535.1 Bacteroidaceae bacterium | reverse complement strand
AAGTTGCAAAAAAATATTTGAAACTTTCAAAAATAAATTTGCAACTTTCAAATTATTTTTTCAAAGTTTCAAATTATATTAGATGTGGGCAAGCCTTATAATTGGATACGCAGTAGTTATAGAAATGGTTGTGGGTGTGGAAGAGAGATGGGAGGAGAGGTTGAGGAGGAAGCGTAAGCGAAAAAAAGAAGCACATCCGTGTGGACGTGCTTCTTGAATGTTTTATATATAATTATATGTGTCGTTAGTAGGTGCGGTAGAGGAGCCAAGCGTCGGGGTAGGTGCCACGAAGTTGGTCGCGGGATGCTACTGCAGAGGCGCGGTCATCGAATGAAGAGGCAATGACGCGGTACATGCCTGTCTCTGGGTTCTGTGCCACCTGTGCAGAGTAACCTTTGGCTACGAGGGTGTTGCGGAGGTTGTTGGCGTTGTCAACGCTGCTGAAAGAACCGCATACGACGTTGAATGCCTTGAGGGTGCCACCATTCATGACGGTGAGACGCTCCTGACGGTCATTCTCAGTGTTTGCAGCAGTTGTTGTAGTGACAGGTGTAGTGACAACGGGTGTCACAGATACAGGTGCTGTCTCTACCTGATCAGTGGTGCTGGTCTGTGCCATCTCTTGTGCCTTGGCTTTCTCGTATGCCTTCTTGTAACTGCTTTCAGATGATTTACATGAAACGAAGGCGAGGGCAGCAACGAGTGCTAATCCCATTAAAATACTTTTCTTCATAATTTTCTCGTTTTATAATTAGATGATTGAATGTTGTCTTGGATTTCCTACAAAGTTAGGGCATATTTGCCACATTACAAAGGAGATATGTGCAAAAAAAAGTTAAACATCCAAAATTGTGTTGCTTTTTGTGGATTATGTCTTATATTTGCCCCCGAAATTGAAACAATTAACATTATTTATCAACCTTTAAAACGTATTTTGATTATGACAAGAGGTGATGGTTTTGCTTTGGCAACTGCTTTTGTGGGTGGTGCCATTGCGGGAGCAGCGTTAGGTCTTCTTTTTGCTCCTGAAAAGGGTGAGGACCAGCGTGCAAAGATTAAGGAGGCTCTTGAAAAGCGCGGCATCAAGTTGGACAAGGAGGCTTTCGAGAATCTCGTGGATGAAATCAAGAACATCGGAAAGAAGCGGGAGTGTGTGCCTGCTGAGGATTTCGATGCTGAATAAGCGATTGACATGAGTGCACCCAATAGAATGACAGAGGACTTCCGCAGGTTGGCTTACCGTGTGGAGCGTTATCTGCGCCTGGAGGCGACGGAGCGCTTGACGATGGTGACCACGTTTGTGGTGCTGTGGGCAGTGGTGATGGCTTTGGCCACCAGTGCCATCTTTTTCCTGAGCACGGGGACGGTGAAGGCTTTGACCTTGTGGACAGAGAACGAGATGCTGAGTTACTACATCGTGGGCGCTTTCTTGCTGGTGCTCATATTGTTGGCGTTCTTGCTGAGAAAGCCCCTGATTGAGAATCCGTTTGTGAAGATGTTCAGCGAGCAGTTGCTGAATGTGCCGACCATCACGGAGCAGATGACGGGCAGCAAGAGCCACAAGGATGAGCAGATCCGCAAGTTGGCGGAGAGTCTTGTGCGTGAGTTGGACGGCTATGACGAGGAAGGAGGTGATGTATGAGAAGGAAGTACAAATACGCCTCCCTCAAGGAAATCCGTGAGGAGAAGGAGTATGCGAAGCAACAGATAGACTACGGTGTGGACAAACTGAAGAATGATGTTGCTGACTATTTCGTGTATCATCCCGAGAACTTTTTCCTCGATTCTTCCAACAAATACATGAACTATGTGGGCTATGCCATTTCTGCCTACCGAACGGCAACGGCATTCCGCAGTGTGTTCGGTTTCTTTTCGAAGAAAAGGAAATAACAGACTGAAAAACTGACTCAAATGCATCCGTAAGACACTTTACGGGTGCATTTTTTTGTTATACCATGAAAAATTCGTACCTTTGCACCTGAAAAAGGAAAGAAGAGAAATGAACGAGCAGTATTCGTCGGCATTGTTGGAACGTGCTGTGGATGAGTTTTCGAAACTGCCTGGTGTCGGGCGTAAGACGGCGATGCGACTGGTGTTGCATCTGTTGCGCCTCGATGTCGGCAAGATTGATGCTTTCACGGATGCTGTCTCGACGTTGTGCCATGAGGTGCATTACTGCGAGGTGTGCCACAACATCAGCGATGACGATGTCTGCCAGATATGCGGAAATCCGAATCGCGACAGTTCCACGATTTGTGTGGTGGAGAATGTGCAGGATGTGATGGCGATTGAGCAGACACAGCAGTATCATGGGTTGTATCATGTGCTGGGTGGTGTCATCTCTCCGATGGACGGCGTGGGTCCGAGCCAGTTGGAGATTGACAGCTTGGTGGAACGTGTGGATCAGGGTGGTGTGGAGGAGGTGATTTTTGCCTTGAGTTCGACGATGGAGGGTGATGCCACGAATTTCTATATCTTCCGCAAGTTGTCGAAGTATCCGGAGGTGAAACTGACGGTGCTGGCAAGGGGCATGAGCATTAACGATGAATTGCAATATACTGATGAAGTGACTTTGGGACGCTCGCTGGTGAACAGAGTACCATTTACAGGGAAATAATCAAGAATTATGAGTAAATATATACAGAAACTTTTAAGGACTTTGAGAATAGAGATGGCGGTGGTGTGGCTGATTGTGGTGGCTGCTGTCGTGCTGGGTGAATTGGATGTGATACCGAATGGATGGGTGGCTCCTCAGTCGCCTGAGGAGGTGAGGCTGAACATTGCCGCAGTGGCGTTGACAATTGTGGGCATCCCTTTGGCTATTCGCCTGTTTACGTTGAACACCACCAAGGGATTGCGTCGCATGAACAATGAGGAGGCCTTGCGGTCTTATCATATATGGAGTGTTGTGCGGATGGGCATTTTGTGCATTGCTGCTGTGTTCAGTGTGGCGGTTTATTACCTCGCCACGAGTGTCAGCGGTGTGTTTTGTGCCTTGGTTGCTTTGAGTGCCACGATTTACTGCTGGCCTTCTGAGTCAAAGATTTCTTCTTATCTGGAAGATGTGAATAAGGAATAAATGAAACTCTCCATTATCATAGTCAATTACAATGTCCGCTATTATCTGGAGCAATGCTTGCTCTCGGTGGAGAAGGCGTTGACAGGTGTAGGGGGTGAGGTGTTTGTAGTTGACAACAACAGCACAGATGGCTCGATACCGTACCTGAAGGGGAAATTCCCTTGGGTGCGCTACATTGAGAATACGGAGAATGTGGGTTTCTCCCGTGCCAACAATAAGGCATTGCGGGAGGCGAGAGGAGAGTATGTGCTGCTGCTGAACCCTGACACGTTCATCGGTGAGCGCACTTTGCGTGAGTGCATTGACTTCATGGACAAGAATCCGCAGGCAGGCATGTGTGGTGTAGGTATGTTGAGGGCTGATGGCTCTTTTGCGCCTGAATCCCGTCGCGGTGTGCCGACTCCCTTTGTGGCGTTCTGCAAGATGACAGGATTGGGTTCGCTGTTCCCGAAGAGCCGTCTGTTTGGCAGGTACTATATGCAGTATCTGAACAAGCAATCCATCAACCCGATTGAGATTGTGAGTGGCGCGTTCATGTTCATCCGCAAGGAGGCATTGGACAAGGTGGGGCTGCTGGACGAGACTTTCTTCATGTATGGCGAGGACGTTGACTTGAGTTACCGTGTGCTGAAGGCTGGGTACCAGAATTACTATATCCCCACGCAGATACTGCACTACAAGGGTGAGAGCACGAAGAAGGATTCTATCAAGTATGTGAACACCTTCTACAAGGCGATGGTGATTTTCTTCAAGAAGCACTTTTCGCATTATAGTGTCATCTACTCGTTGTTTATCACGTTGGTGATTGCGATGAAGGGTGTCATGTCGTATGTGATGCAGAAACTCTATGCTTGGACGCATAAGAGACCTAAGAGGAGAGCACGGAAGTATCTGATTGTGAGCGATGGACGCAACCTCGCTGAGATGAAGGCGATTGCGGAGAGGCATCGGTTTAAGTACGATGTGTTCCATTCGAGGCTGGGAGATATGCCCAGTACCGATGTGCTGTACAGGGATTATGACTACATCGTGTTCGACACGAGCCGTTACCCGTTCAGTTCTATCTTGGAGTTCTTCCGACACGATGGTCCGTGCCGACATCGTCCGCAAATCGCCACTTACATCCCTTCGAATAAGACCATCATGACCATGAAGGGAGCGATTAATTAAATTGATAATTGAAAATTGACAATTGATAATTAAGAATAAAAACAAAAGACATATATGTTACGTATAGCAGTACAATCAAAAGGACGTCTCTTCGAGGACACGATGGATCTTCTGAAGGAGACTGGTATCAAGGTTAGTTCAAGCAAGCGCACGTTGCTTGTTCAGGCATCAAACTTCCCATTGGAGGTGCTTTTCCTCCGTGACGATGATATTCCACAGACAGTGGCAGACGGTGTGGCTGATGTGGGCATTGTGGGTGAGAATGAGTTTGTGGAGCGCAATGAGAATGCCGACATCGTGAAGCGTCTGGGCTTCAGCAAGTGCCGTATCTCTTTGGCTATTCCAAAGGCAATTGACTATCCGGGAGTGGAGTGGTTCAATGGCAAGAAAATTGCTACGTCTTATCCTGTCATCCTCAAGAAGTTCATGGATGAGAAGGGCGTGAAGACAGATATCCACGTGATTCAGGGTTCTGTGGAGATTGCCCCTGGCATCGGCTTGGCTGATGGTATCTTCGATATTGTCAGTTCAGGTTCTACGCTCGTCAGCAACAACCTGAAGGAAGTGGAAGTGGTGATGCAGAGTGAGGCATTGCTCATTGGTAACAAGAATCTGGATGCTGA
>JBGUGM010000042.1:0-1697 GCA_045111535.1 Bacteroidaceae bacterium | reverse complement strand
CATCAGGACAGGCTCGACTTCTACGCAGTCAATGCACGTAGCACGACAGCCCAACTTATCTTGCGGGAGGAGGACAAGCGCTATGTGGATGAGCCTGCCTATGCTGACATGGATTTCTCGCGTGACCAGTTCATCTTGCTGAGTGAACGTGACGGCTACCAGCACATGTATCTCTATACCATCGGAGGGCAATTGGTGCGTCAACTCACATCGGGAGAATACGAGGTGACAGATTACTACGGCACAGATGCCACAGGCAAGAACTTCTACTTTGCCAGCAACGAGGGTAGCCCTATGGAAAAGTACATCTACAAAGTGGATGCTTTGGGCAAGAAAACGAAACTCTCTACGGAGAAGGGCTACAACGAAGCGGTGTTCAGCACGGGTTGCCAATACTACCTCAACACTTATTCCAACCTGAACACCCCTCCTGTCTATACGCTGTGCAATGCTTCGGGCAAGACACTCAAGGTGGTGGAGGACAATGCGGAACTGAAGAAAAAACGTGATGCCCTGTCGTTGGGCGCTGTGGAACTCATCTCTGTCACTACGGGTGATGGCATCCAACTGAATGGCTGGATGGTGAAGCCCCATGACTTCGATGCCAACAAGAAATACCCTGTGCTGATGTATCAATACGGAGGTCCTGGCTACCAGATGGTCTTCAATTCTTACGATAATGGCTTCATGGGAGGACTGACGTGGGAACAGCACCTTGCAGGAAAAGGCTACATCGTGGTTTGTGTGGATGGACGTGGCACGGGAGGACGTGGCTCGGAGTTCAAGCGATGCACTTATCTGAAAATGGGTGAACTCGAATCGCGTGACCAGGTGGAGACTGCATTGTGGCTTTCGAAACTTCCTTATGTGGACAAATCCCGCATCGCCATCTGGGGCTGGAGTTTTGGTGGCTTCAACACGCTCATGGCAATGTGTGAGGGTAGGGAAGTGTTCAATTGCGGTGTGGCTGTGGCTCCCGTCACCGACTGGCGCTTCTACGACACCGTCTATACGGAACGCTTCATGCGCACTCCTCAAGAGAATCCAGCAGGCTACGATTGCTCGCCCCTTCATCGCTACGAGAAAATCAAAGGTGACCTCCTGCTGATTCATGGCATGGCAGACGATAACGTGCATTTTCAGAACTCTGCAGAACTTGCCGAGGCTTTCGTGCAGTCAGGCTACCAGTTCGACATGCAGGTATATACAAATCGTAACCACAGCATCTATGGAGGTAACACCCGTCAGCACCTCATCACTCGCATCGAGAATTTCCTTGACGGACACCTCCTAAAATAGCCCTTTTGACCTCTTTGAATCGTCTTCTTCACCTCTTTTTTGTCCTAAAGCAGATATTTTTCATTTTTTATTGAAAAAAGTCTCTCAAACATTTTGCCAGTTTGAAAAAAGGTCGTACCTTTGCACTCGCTTTCCGAAACGGGGGGCAAAAATGAGATCTTTGACAGACTGCGAACAGATACAAGACAAACAGCAATGCATATATATAAATATAATATGTATGCACAAGCAAAGTCGATTCCGATAAACAAAAACTTTGACGAGAATAGAGCAGGATAGCCTGGCCGGTCAGACAGAACTATAAGATTTATTTATTACAGTGAAGAGTTTGATCCTGGCTCAGGATGAACGCTAGCTACAGGCCTAACACATGCAAGTCGAGGGGCAGCAGATCGAAA
>JBGUGM010000041.1:0-7063 GCA_045111535.1 Bacteroidaceae bacterium | reverse complement strand
TGACACTAGCACAGTGCTATTTAGATTGTGATTCCTTGGTTCAAGCCAGAGATGTGTTGAATGCCATTCCTTGTGATTCGAATGATTTTATCAATAAATACCTTATATTACGTGATCTATCTGAAATCTCCATTCAGATGCATGACTATGATTCCATATACATTTATGCAGATTCTGCCTATGAATGTTTGGAAGATAGATATTTGCTGTCACAACGTGTGAAGGACGAGTATTACCAAGCCAATCTTGCCAAGGAGTTGGAGAAGGAAAAGATACAGCATGAGGCAGAGATGAGCCGATGGATAGGCGGTGCCGTCATCTTGTTCGTGTTATTGATAGCCTCCTTCATCATCTATACCGTGTTGCGTCATAAGAAACGCATGGAAGCCGACCATCAGAAGGAAATGCTGCACCAGCAGGAGATTATCCGTCAGAAGTCCTTTTCCCTTTCCGTGCTCAGGCAGCATCTGCTGGAGAAGTTGGAACATTCCTGTCAACTCCTGTCGAATGGGGAGGAGGCACAGATGACTGATGAGGCATGGAAGGAGATGGAACGCCTGCTCAACGACACGGACAGTCATTTTGTGGAGAGGCTGCGCAAACAGCGAAAAGATTTCAAAGAAGAAGATATTCAACTCTGTATGCTGGTGCGCATGAAGATGCCGAACACCATTATCTCCAAGATATACCATATTGGCATTGATGCCGTCAAGAAGCGTAAACTCAGCCTCAAGAAGAATGGTTTCAAGGTCACCGACCCCACCATTCCATTGGAAGATGTCGTCGACCAATTGTAGAAAAAAGGAATTACTAAAACCATAAGAGATATGAAAAAATTGTATTTTATCCTTATTCTGCTTGCCCTCGTGCAGTGTGCATGGGCACAGAAGAAAGAGTGGTCATCTCCATTCGTGGGCTATTCAACAACTAAAGTGTTGGCATTGGACAAAGTGGAGTTCGAGAAAGGAAAGACCCTGCTGCATGTAACAGCCACTGCTGCAAGTGGTGCGTCTATTAGCGTGTCTCCCAATGCTTACCTTTCTGCTGGCGGAAAACATTATGCCATCCAGAAAGCGACAGTGCTCGGACTTGGCAAGCAGTATGCCATGCCTGACAGCGGGAAGGTGCATTTCACGATGCAGTTCGGGGCAGTACCTGCTGACACACGGCTGATGCACTTCTCGGAAGGTGAAGTGGAGACAGGCTGGACACTCTGCAACATCAGAGATCGTCAGGAAGACCTCGTCACTGATGTGCCAGAGGAGTGGAGGAATGTGACCTACCCAGACAGGGAGGAACTCCCCGACTCCTACTTCAGCGATGACTCCACCTTCATACGGGTAAAGATTCTTAACTATGTCCCCGAAGCGGGCAGGAAGATGGAAACAGATTTTGGACCTGTGGATTTTGATGTTAGTTATTTCTACAAAGAATATGATATTGCACTTGATGGTACGGCAACGATTGGTTTGCACCCTTGTTTTCCATCAACTATCTATATGCGGTTAGGCAAAGGGCAGTATTTCCCCTTGTTGATAATTCCAGGGAAGGATGTATCGGTGCTGATGGATTTGGGAAAAGGGGGAACAAATGCTGCAGTGGCATTCAAAGGGGAGTTGGCGAAGACAAATTATGAGTTGAACGTGCAGGGGGCGAAAGATTATTTCATCATGAACAATAGGAGGGACTTTTTTGAGTCACTTATTGCCAAGAATCACGATGTTTCACATGAGTTTCTTTGGGATTTGAAAAATGGACTCAGTAAGATAGGAGACACAAGATACAGTCCATCCACTAAGGAATGGATGACAATGGATGCGGAATGTCAGTATGCTCGATGTCTGTTGGATTACAACCGCTTTATAGAACGAAAAGTGGAGGATGCGCTGAAAGAATCCCGCTGCTCTATTCTTGAAAGCAAATATCTGTGGAATAGAGTAAGAGATGGCGTTAAGATTCCTTATGACCAGGCATGGCCTTATAGTTTCTCCTATTCAAAGAAAATGACATTTTGTCCCTTTTATACACAGGCATGGACATTCATTCGCCCGGAATTTAAGGATGTTGACGGTAATGTGAACACATATAACAAAGACATTCGCACGCTATACTGGGCTCTTATATATAATACAAGTGAGTCTCATGAAGTGAGTGAGAAAGAAGCAGCGAAAATAACTGCCCCAGACCTTAAGGCCTATTACCCCATTGCCGCCAAACGCTGGAATGACTATGTTGTTCAGTTGAACAGCATCCCTCATATCCACTTCGACCAGCATGGAGACGTGAAAAAAGATGAGCTGAAGAACAAGGTGCTGGATGATTACAAGGGGAAGAGCGTGGTATTCCTTGTATATGACCGGAAGAAGCATGGCAAAGACCTTGACGAGCTGGAGAAGAATCTCATTTCAAAGGCTAATGATCAGAAGGTTGTGTTTATCCACATCGACACTCGCTCCCCAGCGATGGATGGCACAGGAGCGTGGGCGGATGCGGCTGTCAAGAGAAAGGGAGAGCATTATGCAGGCAAAAAGAACCGCTACGATTCCATGTTCTCAGGTCATTTCCCCTTCTTCGACGGACAGTTCTATTATGAGTTGTATGCCCCTGACGGCACATGTACCCTCCAGACCACAGACAAGAAGAAGGCATTTGCCGCTATCGGCAAGTTGGTGAAATAGATGAAAAGAATCACTAAAACCATAACGATATGAAGAAATTGCAGTTTTTATTGATGGCATTATGTCTGAATGTGCTTGCTATGCAGACACAGGAGAAACAAGTGTATGCGATTGATGACCCTGACACCAACCCAACAGAATCGCTATATGGTGAATGGTGGCTGGTAGGATGGAATGATAAAGGAATATGGTTGAAAGTAGATACCAACTATGTCAGCCATCAGCATCTAAGTGTCGAACTTAAGGAAAACGATTATGTGATGGCTTATTCTATGGTAAATGAGATTTTTGTCGGTCTGTTAACTCTCAATGGAAACGAAATGATTTTCGACGGTGAAATGCGGGGCTTTTCCACGAAGGTATATGGTGATGTAATGGAGAACCTATTCTTCGAAGACCACATTTGTGACATCAAATCCTACCAAATAGAGGGAGACCTGTTAAGATTGTATTATACGAACGACGACTATTTCTTGTTTACCAAAGATTACGACAACAGCGAGGAACACTACAATGAATGGAAGAATGGACCTGTTGATCCTTATATCGGTGAGGTGATTGCGGTAAACGACGAAGAGGTCGAGGTGAAAATCATTCACAGCCCATCGTATGTCATCTTTTATTCTCGTACTGTGCCACCTATGGGTAATCAAGAGGTGTGTCGTTTCGCGGCATCTGAGTTGGCAGACCAACCATTGGAGATCGGCGACAAAGTGACTTTTCGGATAGTTCAGTTCAAGAGAATGAAGGTTGAGGAAAGAGAGACGTATCAACTTAAAGTAGAGCCCTGTAAGGGTTCTGGGCATATCACCCAAAGGACGGGCGTGATGCATAATGACAAAAGGATGGGATGGATGATCATTGATGACGAAGTGAATGAGAGACAAGGAGGAGTCTATTATTACCCGTTGACTCTCGATGAAAATCTCTTGACAGAAGGGCTGCCTGTGATTTTCTCTGGTGAACTCTATCCGACAGAGATGATGCCCTGGGATAATAAAGGCTTGTCCGATTGTTATTATTTGGGAATCGATGCTATAGAATCTTTACATCATACAACAATCCGAAGCATTACCACAGCAAAGGCGGAAGAACCATCAGAGATATACGACATGTTTGGTCGTAGGCAAACATCAATACCAATAATTGGCATCTATATCCAGAATGGCAAGAAAGTGTCGGTGAATGAATAAGAAAATAAAAAGAGACAGGTCTAAGAAACTTGAATATGGCAGAATGCTACTCGCAAAACATTTGGCGAAGCACATCCTGCATCCTTACAATCTCATCAGCCGTAAGTGTGGTGATGCGGTTCTTCAGCCTGCGCTTGTCAATAGTACGTATCTGGTCTGTTGCTATCTCGCCGTCACGCTCCATGATGCGGCATGCAACACGATATGGGTAGCCATGAATAGCCGACGTGATGGGTACGATGATTACAGTATCGAGATGGTTGTTCAGTTCCTTTGGACTAACAATGACACAAGGACGAATCTTCTGCATCTCAGCACCGATGGTGGGGTTCAGGTCAACCCAATAGACATCAAATTGCCTCACCATTTCCAGTCCTCCATCGTTTCGTCCTCAAAAACGTCGGCAGCCAACAGTTTGTCCTCGCCGTTGGCATGTGCCTTCTTGGCGGCGGCAGCCCAACCCTTGCGAATAGTGATGCCTGCCTCTTTCTTCTGGGCATTCACAAGCCCTTTCACAAACATAATCACCTTCGTCATTGCCACCTCGCTGTCAAGCAAGGGATTCATCTCGCGGAACAATTCCGCACGTAGTTGTATTGCCGTCATAAGTTCATTCTGTTTTGATTACGGTGCAAATGTAAGGATTATTTCTGATAAATGAAAAGAAAACTTGAAAAAAATAGAAAATGAGAAGACTTCTCCACATATTGCTCCTTATCCTTGTCACCACTTCGCTCCATGCCCAGAGTGAGGAGACGAACCGTATCTTGTCGTACCTCCAGAAGGCGATGAACTTCAACAAGGTGGTGCCGCAGGAGAAGGTGTATCTGCACTTCGACAACACGGGATACTTCGAGAACGAGACCCTGTGGTTCAAGGCGTACGTGACAAGGACGGACAACGGGCATCCTTCCGACTTGAGCAAGGTGCTGTATGTGGAACTGCTGAACCCGACAGGTGATGTGTTACAGAATTTGAAATATCCAATCGACTCTTTGGGCGTGTCGCATGGAGAGATGAAACTAGACACGATTCTGGGGGCAGGGCTGTATGAGGTACGTGCCTATACACGCTACATGACCAACTGGGGCACGAACGCCGTGTTCTCCCGTGTCATTCCCGTTTTCAAGAAGCCTAAGACAGAGGGGGACTATTCCGACCTGACCATCACTCCCATCACGTACCACCATAGGCTTCCCAACCATCGGGAACCTATGGATACATTGTATGTTCAGGCTGTTGGTGAAGGCATCTACACGGGTGATCTCGCCAAGACCATCAGTGTGCAGTTCTATCCCGAAGGAGGTGATTTGATTGCAGGCAAACGATGTCATGTGGCGATGCTGGCAGTGGATGACAACGGGCATCCGTATGAAGGAGAAGGTTTTGTAATGAACGAGAAGGGCGATGTGCTTGCCTCCGTGAAGACGGACACGTTGGGAAGAGGACTTTTTGAGGTAGTACCCGATACAGGGAAACTCACCTTTCAGATGCGGAATCTCCATCAAAAGGAAAAACAGCAGGTGCAGACATTTGCCCTTCCTCAAGCCAAGAAAGAGGGGTGCGTCTTGAGTGTGGATGCAGTCAACGAGCAGATGCTTGCCACGCTACAATGTACAAAAGGTGTCTGTGGTAACCTGTTGGGTTATGTCCTGATGCACAATGGCAACATCGTACGTTGCGACACGATGACAGCCGTGCCATTGATGGAGATAGAGTTGGACAGGCAAAACATGCCAGAAGGCGTGAATCAGATGACAGTGTTTGACAGTTGGGGAAGGATTCTGGCGGAAAGACTTTTCTTCATCTGCCCAAAACAAAATAAGGAGGACAGCATCTGCATCACCACCATTACCCAGAAACTGAAACCCTGCGGCAAGGTGGAGTTGGAATTGCAAACAAAGCCCAATGCCAATCTTTCCTTCTCAGCGATGGATGCCCAGACGATGACGAACGGCAAGCAGGGCAACATGAAGACATGGATGCTCCTGTCCTCTGAAGTGAGGGGCTACATACCTAATGTTGATTATTATTTCGAGGCAGACGACAAAGAACACAGAGAAAGTGCCGACCTGCTGATGTTGACACAGGGCTGGAGACGCTACGACTGGCGGCTGATGTCGGGGAGATACACTTTCCGCAAGGCACAGCCCATCGAAGACCAATTCTATTTGTATGGACAATTAAAAGAGTATCGTAAGCGCAACCCTGTGAAAAACGTGAAGTTGTATGTCAGCCTTTACAACAAGCAGGGGCAGAGTTTGCTTGGTAACGCATGGACAGATTCTGAGGGGAATTACGCCTTCAAGATGCCGTTCATGGATGGGGAATGGAAGATGTATGTCTATACGACAAGGAACACAAAGAGAGGCGAGAAGAGAAAAACTTATTATGTGGGCATTGACAGGCAGTTTTCACCCAAACCGAGGTACATCACACCAACAGAGACTGAAATTCTGCATCCGCTTGCGCCCAATGCTTTTGTGAAGAACCCTTTCCAAGACCTGGATGATGAAGATGAATTCATCCCCATCACAGAGAAAGACCATGTATTGCAGAACGTGACAGTGAAGGCAAAGAGGAGATATTTCACCAATGACAATTGGAGGTACAAGAATGAGGCATATGGGAAGATATACGCATCATTCTACTATAATATTGACAGAGAATTAGACAACATCCTTGACAGAGGAGAGGAGGTACCACTGGTTTCGGATTTCATCAATCTCAAATTAAGAACGGATTTGGACAAATATGGATATAAGGCAAGAGAAGTGAGGGACCCTCAAGGTAGAAGTGTTGTGGTCATCATTGACAATAATGAGGGACACGGCTCTCCATCTTATTTAGATGAATTAAAATCCATGTATGTCGTCTTTAACGAAATGATACCTTCTTCATTGGGAATGTGGGATATCATGGACAGTCCAAGTCGTAAAATTATAATATATCTCTATACTCACCGAATTTTCTCTGCAGAGAGCAAAAAGGGACTTCGCCGTACCTACTTCCAGGGGTTCAACCAAGCCTCCACGTTCAAGACAGAAGACTATAGTATTATTCCTCCTATGGCAGACTTCCGACGCACCATCTGGTGGCAACCCGACATCATCACCGATGCCCAAGGGAAGGCAAAGGTGGAGTTTTTCAACAACTCCACGTGTGAGGAAATGTACATCAGCGTGGAGGGAA
>JBGUGM010000040.1:0-2968 GCA_045111535.1 Bacteroidaceae bacterium | reverse complement strand
AATGAGTCTGCCGGCCTGGCCTGCATACTGCTGCATGGCCTCCTGCAGCCGGTCAAACTCAGATGCATCTAATGTGAACCACTCAGACATATCAGCACCTCTTCTCCGGATGCAGGAAAGTGATAGTAGCGATCTCTACCACCATGTTAGTGGATCCTTTAAAGGTATAGTCATAAAGGATGTCATCAGCAGTGACCTTCAGCTTTGTGCCGGGATCTGCCTGTGCCTGCAGTGCATCAATGACTGTCTGCACATATCCTTCCGGCACGGCATCCTCATGAATGATATGTACATCATAGAATGTCTGCAGATCCACTTTATTAGTGCTGCTGGCCTTGGTGGTCTTGCGTCTGTTGAACACAAAATAGTTCCAGTTCTGCAGGTCCTTTGCTTTGCACGCACCATACCAGACACCTTCCATAGGTGTTTCAGCGTCTTTGCACAGATCTTCCAGTGTCTCTCTGATCCTCTTGATCACACTACTCATCAGCCAGCTCCCTCACCTTCTCTAAGTACAGGTACATCTCTCCGGAGAACTCATTGCCGTCCACCTGGAAGATGTCATACAGTGTCCTTCCAATCAGCACCTGTCTGTCAGTTGATGCAGAAGAATGAAAGCGTGTCCTGACCTTCAGATCCAGTGAATGGTCACTGGCCTGAGCAAATTCAAGATCACGCTCCCTTTTGGACATCTCTTCATAGTCCAGCTTCTGTATTCTGTCCATGTCAGACATCTTTGTGGCATTGGTCACAGCACCAAAGTCTGTGTTTTTCGTTCTGCTCCTGGAGATGTACAGCACTCCGTGGTTATAGTTAGAAAATCTTGGATTTAAACGTCTCTGGGTCATAGGTCTCTCCCTTAACTTCATGATAGTGCCGGATCTGTAAGATTTCTGCCCTGTAGGCTTCATCAAACTGCTCTAAACAATGATTGTGGGAGTATTCCATATATGCCAGATACAAATTCTGGATCTGACCAGGAACAGTGATGTCACATTCAGCACCCAGCTTATAGTTGATGGCCAGCTCAGCACTGGCCATCTCCCTGATCAGGTTACTGTCCGTATCATCATCAGACCATGTGATGTGGAGATGCCTCTTTACAAGATCAATCAATGCCACACTTGCTGCCATGGTCAACTCCTCTCTTAGGGCTCAACAGTTACATTGACATCCGCTGCCTTGACGTAGACATAAGCCTCCACCAGATTGGAGATGTCAAGCAGGATGGCAACAGTGTTGTCCCACGCTTTGCCATAGCCGTGCATCTTGATCTTGAAGACTCTCTGATCCTCAAGGAAGTGGTAGTCATCGGAATACTCAAGAGTACCTTCCTTACTGGAGCCGATGCCAAAGAAGTATTCCTCAGGCAAGCAAAGGATAGCCTTGCCGGTGGGAACTCTGTTGGATCTGACCACATCCGTAGGGAAGGGGAAGATGTTGTTGGTGAAGGATCCTGCTGCATTGAGGACAGTTGTAGCCGGCATGACCTTGCTCAGATAATCCTTCTGGTTGCAGATCAGAGTAACCTCATCAAAAGATCTCATAGCTCCACCATGCTTGGTGTAACCGGACTTAGGAGATCCATCAGAATTGGCAGCAGTGGATGCAGCAGTGATGACACCTGTAGCATCAGCAGTGTAGTACACTTCTGTCTCACACAGCTCTGCCAGGATCGCACCGTACTCCTTAGGCATGAAGGATGTGAGTGCCACTGCAGTCTTCTGAGGATAGCCTGTGGAAGAGCTGACGGACACACCCTGGTGGATGTCACGGTCAAGACCGATGGGCATGTTCAGACCGTTGCCGGTAACAATAGCATCTTCCAGTGCCACTGCAAGTGCTTCCTTCAGGAAGGTACGGATGTAGTTGTCAAGGAATGCAGGACCAAGATCCAGCATGTCCTTCTCAATGACCGCATATGCGGACAGCTTGCACTGTGTGATCTCTACAGTGCGGAATGCAGATGTGATCTGCTGAGCGATCTGGCTGTTGACAGCTCCCCATGCTGCAGTCTGAACGGAATGGTCATTGAGGATCCATCTGGTCAGATACTGCACGGACTGGAAGTTGATCTTTGCAAGCAGCGGATGCTCTGCAAGGAGATCCTTGTAGACATCCTCAATGATGGTGGTGGGCATCACCTTGTCACTGAGCAGGCCTGCATAGGTCTGTACAGGATTCTTGCTCTTGCCGGCCTCAATGAGTGCCTGGTAGTACTTGTTTTCCTCAGCGGTCAGCTGACGGAAGCCACGCTGTGCAAGGATGTTTCTGTCACCGTTTGCGGATTCAAAATCAGCCTGGACAGTTGCAGCGATCGCCTGAGCGAACTGCTCAAACGCACCCTGCATGACTTCAGGTGTGGTGTCTTCCGCATTAAATGCAGCCTGAAGGGCTGCTGTAGCTTCTGTAATCATAGAATTCTTTCTCAGCATTTTCTCAATCCTCCTTAGTCAAAAAACTGAAAAATCTCACTGCTTTTGCCCTGGCTGTATTTTCAGGGACATTTTCCTCAGGATCCTCTTCCGGATCCGGGACCTCCGGCTTCTGCATGGCATCAATCTTGGTACCAAGCTCTGCCAACTTCTGCATAACTTCATTCAGATTCACCACCGGACCAGCTGCTGTACCATGTGTGGTCAGTACAGCTTCACGGATCACACCGAATGCAGACTGCTCCGGATGCTCCGGATCCGTTTCCTGATCAGCGATCTCAGTAGCAAAACCATATTCCAGGCACTCCTGTGCCGTCAGCCATGTAGCATTGTCCATCATCTCCTGGACCTTGTCCTGGGAGATATTGACCACGGCCATATAGGCATTAATACTGGACTGATTGATCTTGTCATTGTCCTCTGCTGCCTTCCGCATCTCATTAGAGTTTGCATAGCCAAGGTAGCTCATGCAGTTGTGGATCATCAGCAGAGCAATGCTGCCCATTGTCCGGACATCACCTGCACAGAAGATG
>JBGUGM010000039.1:0-2010 GCA_045111535.1 Bacteroidaceae bacterium | reverse complement strand
ATCCGTTCCTTTTCTGAAGGAATCCACGTAAGCCTTGTATTCTTCAGGGACATTGCCCTTTGCCAGCGGATGGTTCTTACGCTCGATTATGGCAAGCAGCTCCTCATTGAAGTCCTTATAGCGGTCATTTGTTTCCTCACGGACGACAGGGTTACTTGGGAAGTTGGCTTTCTCTGCCAAATCCCTGAACATGTCTGCGAACTTCATTCCGGCATCATCCATGTCAAAGCCCATGTGAAAAGTGGCATCCTTGGCAGCTCTCAATAATCCTTCAAACTGTTTTGCGGATGGATTACCGCCCGTAGAAGCATAGACACCACCAACAAGCTCCTTCTTTTCCTGTGTTGTAAGGTTACTGTCTTTACCTGCCAGCATTTGATAGAAAGCCATTGCATCATAGGCACTTTCAAAGATGAAGACTCGCTTGGCATCCTGTAGCTTGGTGCCCATCGGACTGGCAATCCAAAGCCCTTCACTGGCATTGGAGCCTCTGGCCATGCCTTTGTAAGATGTGCCGTCCTGCTTTCTTCTTCCCCTTTCTTCCAAACCGACAATCTTTCCGTCTGTAGATCCAGGAATGGTCATGGGGAAGGAGAGGTTCTTATAGGTCTGGTCGCCTACAGTGCGTTCTGCAAGGACAAAATGATGATGGAAAGCATACTGCGTACTGAGGTTGATACCTCTCGGCTGGAAATAAGGATAGAACGGCTTTTGCGTTTCCCTGTCATTGCCATCAAAACGATGCAGCTTGTAATCGTCTATCTTGAAAGGTGGAAGGTCACGCTGTGGATTGATAATCTTCTTTTCCCTTTCCTCGATAGGATTATTCAAAAGTCTGTTGCAGACAAGGTTGACGAGTCTGTCCTTATCCATGCCAGCCGTGTAGTCAGAGAACATTTCTGGATGCTCCTTGATGAAGCTGATGACGTTGTAGTTCTTCCGCGTAGGCGGCTGGAAACAGCAAAGGCCATTAGCAGTGACGATGAACTTGTCACCACGAATACGTCTGCCCTCGCTGTCCAGCCTTACATACGACGGATAGCGCAAGCCGTCACGTCTGTTCAACGTGTAGCCAGCGTCTATCAGCACATCCTGAATACTGAGCTTGTTTTTGAAATCGTCGTAGGTGAGTTCTGCCATTTTGTTATCCTGAAAAAATCCTTTTACCTTGTGTGTCCTAATCCTACGCCGTGTTCTCCAGCATTCAGTCCTGCATCAAAAGCCCTCGATGCCAACTCCTGCGGTGAGTCAACACCAGGCTTAAAATACACATGAGGTCTGTCTGGCCCATGATGCTCCACGAAAATGGAAGGCCCACTGTGATGGTGGAAGTCATGGGTCAGCTCATGTGTGATGGCAAGTCCGGCAAGCAAGGCTCCACCGATCTTTGCGCCCAAGCTGGTATTCATACCAGGAATGTTTTTCATATCCACCTCACTGAAGATGTGGGAGAAGAGCTTCATGCGATGGTAGTCATCGATGGCCATGAACTTATCATACTGCTTCTGAGTAATCTCATGGCTGATGCTCTCACCGTTGATGACCGCTGTCATGCGGAACTTGGCTTCGCCCTTGGCATCCTTCTCGATTTCGCCCTGCTCATTCCTGACTGGCTCAACCTTGATGTCATCGACATTGACTTCACGACCATGTTTTCCCTCACGATACCATGCCTTGCCCTCATTGAGTTCATAGAGGGCATTGCCGTCAACATGAGCAACGGAGCGGTCTTCTGGTTCTAACTGAACCTGTCTGCCGTCCATAGTCAGGGGAATATTCGCCTGTTCCAGAATCAGTGTCTGACGGTCATTCAGTTCTGCTTCGACCTCTGGCTTCAGCTTAATACCAATCTGCTCCTTGGAATTGAGCATATCCATCGTAATCTTCTCGCTGAAGTCGCCCTTGATGACATTGTTGAGTATGTCGAGACGCTGCTGAACAGGCACTTCCTTGATGGAGTTGCTTGTCAGCTTCTTGACTTCTTCCTCAGTCAGGTCATAGACGAAATCC